>JACPVU010000021.1 GCA_016191585.1 archaeon | reverse complement strand
ACGACGACGATGACGACGACGACGATGATGATGACGACGACGACTCTGATTCGAATTCTGAAGAGGACGAATCTTTTAAGTTTCCACTAAAAAAATCATTTGCAAAATCCACCACAAAAGCAACGTCAACCGCAGCCATTTCAAGAATACAGGATATAGGAACAACATTACTTACATCAAACGAATCCTTGGCAATAAAAATTCTGAAAGACTACAGAAAACCGGGATGCGACGAACTTTACTATATCGCTTCTTCAGATCTCATTGGCAAGAGCCAGTGGTGGACTTACTTTGCAACATGGAACCCGACAAATGCACCAAACTACGGAAAGGCCTATAATTACGTCATAATACCGCTGGAAAGTGCAAAACCTATTATTGACCAGAACGCTATAGCATTTTACTACAGGTTTGCCCAGAACAGCGCATTTGTTCTTTATGAAGCAAACGATACGCTAAAGCCGTTCCTGCAGCAACAGAACACGCTGCTCAGGGTTGAAAAGATGTGGTATACAAGCCGCGACGGCACGACAAGGGTTTATACAGATCCGGCAGCTGATGTAAAAGGAACTATATGGCTTGAAAGTTCCAGACAAACTTTATTGTTCATGACACCCGAACTTGAAAACGCAATGTTTACAAGGATGTTCTTGTTCAACGGCTTTGGGCTTGAACATTTTGAACTCGTTGAAAGCTGGGGTGGTGAAGTAAAACTTTTCAAAGTAAAATTTGATTAGTTTTACTGTTTTCTAAAATGGTGTTTAAATGAAAGAAAAACAGGAAACTGTACGTAGATAAAACACCAGGAAGGAATGCCGCAAGAAACACAGGAATAAAAAATGCAAAAGGCGAGATACTTATTTTTGTAGATTCAGACTGCATCGTAAGCAGGAACTGGATGAAGGAAATCGTGAAGCCTTTCGGCGATGAAAAAGTCGGCGGCGTCATTGGAAGGACAATAGCAAGCAAGAAAGGCGTTTTCTGGTACCATATGGAAAATGACTACCTGCAGTTCATAGGGCACAACAGCGCATACAGGGCGAAGATAGTAAAAAAAATAGGCGGCTTTGACGAAAAGTTCTGGATAGCAAGGGAAGACACAGACTTGGCTTGGAGTGTTCTGGACCTTGGTTACAGCATTCTCTACTGTGAAAAGGCCAGGATGTTACACATTTCAAAGAAGGTCTCAGTATTTCACAGAATAAGAAACCAGAAAACTTTTGTGTATGATGCACTTCTCCATAAAAAACACCCGGAACTGTATAAAAAGTATTTCTATTCAAAGGGCATGCCCGCTACACTATGGCCAAGCGTGTTTTCACCATTTTTGCTACTTATATTTCTTTATTCTCTCATATCTTTTCGTATTCTGGCCGAATTAATGGTCGCGGCCTATGTCATTGTGGTAATAAGGGAAGTAATTGGAGACAGGGTTGGCACACCCTGGGATAAACTTATGATGCTTTTGTTCATATGGCTTTTACCGCTGTCAAGATTTTACTACTGTACAAAGGGCTATGTAAAATATATAGTACTGACAATCAGAACAGTGGGACACATTTGTCTGGTTGTATTGGCGTACTGAAAAAGTTTGACGAAAGAACGCTTAAATATATTTACTAGACTATGAAAGAAAGGATGCCTATGTACGAAGAGATCGAAAAAATAGTGAAACAGCATTTCAGGTCGCTGAAGAATAAAGATTTTATACCTGGGGAAACTCCCATACCAACAATGGATATACCATTTGGAGCCGAGGAGGTAAACGAAGCAATAGAATCGCTTCTAAGCACATACGTTACCATGGGTAAAAAAGTAAAGAAATTTGAGGAGATTTTTTCTTCCTATGTCCAGACAAAATACGGCACCATGGTAAATTCAGGGTCAAGTGCAAATTTTCTTGCACTCTCTGCGCTAACAAATCCAGCCGTCAAAAATAGAATAAAAACAGGCGAAGAAATAATTACGCCGGCAACCACATGGGTTACCACTACCTATCCCATTGTTAATGTGGGTGCTGTACCAGTTTTTGTCGACGTCAATCTTGATTTTAATATAAGTCCTGACCTCATTGAAAAGGCCATAACAGAGAAGACAAGAGCAATAATGCTGGTACATCTTCTGGGAAACCCCTGTGACATGAAAAGAATCATGGAAATAGCCGAAGCCAATGATCTGTATGTTATAGAGGACTGCTGCGAAGCCCACGGAGCCGAGGTTGGTAACAGGCGCGTTGGCAGTTTTGGAGATATGTCAACATTCAGCTTCTTTTACTCCCATCATATTACAACTATAGAGGGCGGGATGATTGTCACGAACAACGACGAATACATGGAGCTGGTGAGACTGATGAGGGCCTTTGGATGGATTCGAGACATTCAAAGAAAGGATCAGATAGCAAGCCAGTACCCAACCATAGACCCACGCGTACTTTTTATTAACATGGGATTTAATCTGAGGCCAACTGAAATTAACGCTTCCTTTGGCATTCACCAGATGGAAAAAATAGAAGACCTCATTAAACTAAAAAGCTCCAATGCACTCTACTGGAACAAGAGGCTTGAACAGTATGGAGACTGGCTGATTATTCCGGAGGAAAGGAAAGGCACCAGGCACTCATGGTTTGTTTACCCTCTTATAGTAAAACCTGATGCACCATTTACAAGGGATGAAATGTGCAGGTACTTGGAAAGTAAAAAAATTGAGACCCGCCTGGTGGCGTCTGGAAACATTATACAGCAGCCGGTCATAGATTTTATGCACCACAGAAAATCAGGCACATTTGAGAACTCCGAAATTATAATGTCAGGGTCATTCTTTTTTGGAAATCACACAGGCATACAGAAACCACAACGCGAATACGTAGCTGATACAATAGACGAGTTTATGAAAAAATTCTAGAGGCTGGCAATACTTAAGATTTTTTTAGCATATTTTTTTCTGACAGGAACCAGTCTATTGTACTGGAAAGGCCAACTTCTAGTGGTGTTAGTTTTAGATCAGGAACCATATTTCTGAGTTTTGTCACATCCAGGCATTTTGATTTTGCACCAACGTACCTTGATGTATCAAATTTTATCTTATCAAAGTCGTAGCCGATCTTATCACAGATAATTTTTGCATAGTGCCTTATTGTAAATTCCTCGCCATTGGAAACGTTTACAATATCATTGTTGTGATGTTCAGAAATTTTGATTATATTAGCTATAAAATCATTGACATATGTTAACTCCCTCTTTTGATATCCATCACCCCATAGTACAACTGGGGCGTCATAAAGTTTTCCATGGAGTATTTTTTTAATTAAATCAAATATGAAATGCAGCTGTCGTTCATCCGTATGATAGCCAGATCCATAGAGTGTATTTGGTACAAACATCATATATTTTAACCCAAACTGCCTGTTGATGGAAATTAGCCCAGAATAGAGCATACGTTTTGTCATGGCGTAGGAAAACAGGCTATCCTCTGGCAGGCCTTTAAGAAAATTGTCCTCTGACTTTTTCATATCTGGGTCATAGGCACAGCTGGTTCCAATACATATAATTTTTGCCTGCGGCTGGTGGTCCTTCCACCAGGAAAGAACATTTGTATTTATTTGCTGATTTATTATCCACTGCTCTCCCTGATGATGGAGACAGAAGTCGCCTGCCTGTGTCCAAACGGCAAGGTGATAAATTATGTCATACTGGTCGTTAAATTTTCTCAAAGAATTTTGGTCCCTCAGGTCGCAATTTTTGGAATTTAATTTTGTAACGATGTTGCCACTGCTTTCTAATTTGTCACATAATTTAGTGCCAAGAAAACCAGTTGCGCCGGTTACCAGTATTTTTTTACCTTTCATTGGAACACCCTAATAATTTGTGTAGTGCCTGTCGTAGAGCATTGCATAGCCTTTTATGAGTTCCTCTATTCCATCCTCCAGGGAGTAGGCACACCTGAATCCCGTGGCCATTATTTTTTTGTTAGATATTATGTAGTTTCTCTTGTCCGGGTCCTTTCCTATTTCAGATTCCTGTATATGGAAATCCTTGCCGGTGTCCCTTTTTAGTATGGCTTTTACTTTTAGCGCAAGCTCTTCCTTTGAAAGGTTTGCCTCCTCCAGGCCAACGTTATATGGCTCATTTTTCATGCTGTCAAAATTGTTTATGCAGTGCTCAAAGCAGCGTGCGGCATCCCTTACATGCAGGTAATTTCTTTTGAAATGCTTCTCGAAGAGAACTATGTAGCCGTCTTTGCTCGCCTTGTATACAAAATTATTTACCAGGAGATCCAGTCTCATTCTTGGTGAGAAACCGAAACAGGTGGCAAGCCTCAGTGTTATGGCATTTTCACTCTTCAAAAGAACTCGCTCGGACTCCACCTTTGTTGTGCCGTATACGGATATAGGCTCAAGGGGTGTTTCTTCAGTACAGAAAACATCACCCGACTTGGTTCCGTAGCCACTGTTTGTCGTGGGGAATATTATTATTTGCCTTTTCTGGTCACGCATCTTATTTATGTTTTCTATGGCCCGAAAGTTTATGGCATTGGTAATTTCCGGGTGTTTTTCAGACGCGCCGGCACCAACTATGGCCGCCAACGGCAGTATGACATCAAATTTTGGCAAAATCGATTTCAGGAGGTTCTCTTCCCTGACATCACCATATATGAAATGAAAGTTTCTTCTATGAAACAGATGTAGAAGCGAGTTCTGGTTGTACATAAGGTTGTCGAGGACAGTTACATCATAACCGAGATTGACAAAATGTTCTGATACGACAGAACCGATGTAGCCGGCGCCGCCTGTTATGAGCATCTTTTTCTTTTCCATACTGTAATCTAAAGACCAAACTTATTAAAGCGTTCTAATTTCATGGTTTTATGGTACAATAATTGAAACATTACCTCAACACACAGCTTTTATACATCCTTTCCACGTGCCTTGCTGTTTCATCCCATGTAAAGTGCCTGGCCGTTTCAAGGGCGTTCTTCGACAGAGCCTTGCATTTTTCAGGGTTTCTAAGCAGGCCTATAATTATGTCAGGCAGCTTGTTTTCATCACTATAAGTTATTGAATTGCTCTTGCTACAGAAAAAGTAGCAGTCAAGATCCCTGACAACGACCGGACAGCCGCATGCCATTGCTTCCAGTGCTATCAATCCGAGACCCTCAACAAAAGACGGGTTTATGAGCACGTTTGAAGACTTTATTATCTCGAATTTTTTTCTTTCATCAACAAAGCCGAAAAATTCCACATTTATAGACAGTTTTTTGGCAAGGTTTCTTAGGTTTGTTCCCTCAGATCCGGATCCGATTACCTTCAGTTTTATGTCAGGTATACTTTTTTTCACCCTGGCGATTGCATAAAGAACAGAGGAAACATTTTTGTATTTTTCGAGCCTGCCAACGTACACGACAGTATTTTTATTTTTTGTCACCTTTATAATGTCTATGAGATTCGTGTCGAGACCGCTTGGAATCATTTCTATGTCATGGCCAAAGCCGAGTCCTGCCAGTTTTTTTGCAGTCTCCGGGGAATTGGCTATTATTGCATCGTATTTTGTTTTCGACCAGATAAACTCCATGGTTTTTCCAATGCCCGAATAAGGCAGCCTGAAGTGTTTTCCCCACTGGTTCCAGTATATGTCATGGAACGTGGCTACTATTGGCCTCTTTGTCAACGGCTTCAGCACACTGGAAAAAGAAGCAATTCCCTGGTTTGCGTCTATTATATCATATTCGCTGTTTAACGACCTTATCAATGCTGTAAAATAGCTGGGAAGCGTTATCAGGGATCTCTTATTCATTGGGTGGTTGAACCCGACACGCCTTATTTCTATGTTTTCCCTTATCTCACTGCTTTTTTTGCCGAATAAGTTCAGTGAATACACAGTAACTTCATGCTTCCTTGCAAGCCGTCTCGCTATTTCGTAATAGCGCCGTTCTGCTCCGCCAAGCATATATGGATAAAACAGCTCTGAAAGCATGCATATTTGCATGGTTACTTAAACTATCAAAAAGGTTTAATTTGTTTGCCGACTTAACTTTAGCACAATAATACCATTAAAACACATTAAAACTGATTTTTCATACATGGTGAACAAATGAGAACTTATTCAGAGCGCATCGCAAAAGGCACGTTTGCAGTGCTTATTCTCGGCCTCATAGGAACAATACTGGGCTACGCATTGAGAATATACCTTGCACACAACCTTAGCATTGCTGAATTCGGATTGTTTTATTCCGTTCTTGCTTTTTTGTCGTTTTTCGGGGCGTTCAAAGACCTCGGCCTTAGTTCTGCAATAGTCAAGCTAATACCTGAGTTCCAGGTCAAGAAGCAGATGTCCTCGATCAAGACAATAATGAAAACTTCCATCAGTGTCCAGGTCATCATCGGAGTCATAATATCCGCCTCATTATTCTTTCTGGCAGATTTAATATCGGTCTCGTTTTTCCACAACGCAGCAGCGAAAATCGTCATCCAGATACTTAGCATAGAATTTTTCCTTGGCTTCAGCGTACTGAAGGCAATAATCAACGGTATCCAAAAGATCAAGCTGTATTCCGTTATAGAGCCTGTCAGGATTATATTTATATTTGCCTTTCTGGGTGTTTTCATAAAACTCGGAGCCCAAGGAGCAGCTCTCAGCTATCTTTCCTCGGCAATTTTAATCAATGTATCACTGGCTGTGTATATAGTCATGAAAATATACAGGCCATATTTTAAATCAAAAGAAAACCCGGCTGTAATTGGCACATTTTTGAAATTCGGCCTGATCATGTTTGCCGGCACAATTGCAAGCATGCTAATATCTACAACAGACACGCTGATGGTAACGTTCTTCCTTTCGCTGAAGGATGTAGCGTTATATCAGGCTGCCATGCCGACGGCACAGCTGTTGATTGTATTTTCTTCAGCCATAGGAGTTGTCATGCTACCAGTTGCATCTGAGATGTGGAGTTCCAACAAGAAGAAAATTCTAGGAACAGCAGCTTCGCTGATATTAAAATTTCTTTTCGTCTGTATAATTCCATTTGTTCTGATATTTGTAACATTTCCTGAAATAATACTCAACATATTTTTTGGAAGCTCCTATATAGACGCGTCGCCGCTGCTGCAAATACTTTCGGTTGGCATGATATTTTACGGCCTCTATGCGGTCATGTTTACAATGATAATCGGCATAGGCAAGCCAAAAACAGCGACAAAAATAGTCGTATATACTGCAGTTTTGAATTTTATTCTTAATCTGGCATTGATAAATATTATCGGCATTACAGGCGCGGCAATTTCTGCAATAATATCCTATTTAACAGCGATGATACTGTCTTACAGAGTTCTTAGAAAGCATTTCACAATAGACTTTAACGTGATGGATATAGTGAAAATATTTTTATGCGGAGCAGTGGCGACGTTTGTAATATTTTTGATAAAGGATATTCTTGCAACAGAGCTAATTATCGAAGCTGTGATAAGTCTTGTTATAGGGTTTGCCGTGTATTCAGTACTAGTATTGCTTTCAAGAACAGTCAAAAAATCAGATATTAAAATGCTGGACGAAATTAATATCAGAATACCTAAGCCTGTAATGAGATTTTTGTATAGGATAGTGAGACAATGAAAGTCCTGATAACCGGAGCCGACGGATTTATAGGATCGCACCTGGCAGATATGCTGGCGGAGAAGGGTGCGGATCTCTACGGGATTATACACAGCAAAAAGATAAGGAACATAAAGCACCTTGAAGGAAAAATAAAGCTGTTCGTTTGCGACATAAACGACAAGAAAGCCGTCACAAGAACAATAAAAGAAACGAAACCTGATTATGTATTTCACCTGGCTGCCCAGAGCTTTGTAATACCGTCGTGGAAAGACCCCGAAAAGACGCTAAAAACAAATATCGTTGGCACGTTAAACTTATTGGACGCAATAAGACAGGCAAAAATAGAACCTGTAATAATTATAGCGTGTTCTTCCGCAGAATACGGGCTCAACTACAAGGATGAAATACCGATAAAAGAAACAAAGGAGTTCAGGCCATCGTCCCCGTACGCTGTGAGCAAGATAGGGACCGACATGATATCATATCTGTACTGGCAGGCATACAAGATGAAAATAGTAAGGGCTCGTTTCTTCAATATAACCGGTCCAAGAAAAAGAAAAGATGCATGCTCTGATTTCGGAAAGATGATAGCAGAAGCAGAAAAAAGCGGAAAAGATGGAATCGGGGTAGGATACTTAGGCGGTATAAGAGACTATACAGACGTCAGGGACGCTGTCAACGCTGTCTGGGTTCTTGCGACCAAAGGCAAATACGGGGAAGTCTACAACATATGCACTGGAAACAGCTATAAGGTCGAGGACCTGCTGAATAAAATGCTGTCGTTCTCAAACAGGAAAATAAAGATAACAAAAGACAAAGCCAAAACTCGCGTTCTTGAGGATCCGATATTTGTCGGCGACAACACGAAAATAAGAAGTATTGGATGGTCGCCAAAGATACCTATAGAAAAAACACTGAAGGATATACTGGACTACTGGAGAAAAGAGAAAAAATAACTCTTGTTTTTGGCGGATTTTGAATAACAAAGCATGATTTAAAAGATTTGCTATAGCCACATAAACGAGTGATGTCATGAAAATTTCCATATTAGGTTCTGGCTACGTAGGATTGTGCACTGGTGTAGGATTTGCGCTGAAAAATAATGACGTAATCTGTGTAGACATAGACAGGAAGAAAGTTGATGCCATAAATTCAGGTGTTACAATAATAGAAGAGGCAGGACTTCAGGAAGCGATGAAAAGTATCGGGAAAAAATTAACCGCAACGACGGACATAGCAACGGCAGTCAGAGATTCTTCAATAACATTTGTATGCGTAGGCACGCCGTCAATGGAAGACGGCAGTATAGACACAAAATACCTTGAAAATGCGTCAAGAGAGATAGGCACTTCGATAAAGGAAAAGAACGATTTTCATATTGTTGTAATAAAGAGCACGGTGGCTCCGGGTGTGATAGAAGAAAAGTTGATACCGCTGATAGAAAAATCTTCCGGTAAAAAATCAGGAGACGGGTTTGGCGTATGTGTTAATCCAGAATTTCTCAGCGAAGGAACTGCGCTAACGGATTTTATCAATCCCGACAGGATAGTCATCGGCGAAAATGACAAAAAGTCAGGCGACATTCTTGAAAGTCTGTACAAAGATTTTAGTGCGCCCATAGTGAGAACAGACATGAAAACAGCAGAGATGATAAAGTATGCGTCGAATACTTTCCTGGCGGCAAAAGTAACGATGATAAACGAGATAGGCAACATATGCAAGAAACTCGGAATAGACGTATACGACGTGGCAAAAGGCATCGGCTACGACAAGAGGATAGGAAACCGGTTTTTGAACGCCGGAATAGGATTCGGCGGAAGCTGTTTTTCAAAAGATGTGCAGGCCCTGTGCAGGAGCGCCAAACAGATGGGCTATGATGCACGAATTCTGGACTGCATACTCGATTTGAATAAAAATCAGAGAATGAGGATAATTGAGCTTCTAAAATTGAAACTTCCAGGCTTGCACGGGAAACACGTTGCGGTACTTGGTCTTGCATTCAAGGCAAATACAGATGATATAAGAGATTCTCCGGCTATCGACATAGTCTCAGAACTCATTAAGGAAGGCTGCAAAGTGTCGGCGTACGACCCGAAGGCGGCAAAGAATTTCGAGAAATTATTTCCCGGCATAAAATATGCAAAAAACATGAAAGAAGCCGTTGAAAATGCAGACGCGTGCCTCATACTTACGGACTGGAGCGAGTTTATGAGCATAACTGATGAAGATTTTTCTGCAATGAACAATAAAATAATAATAGAGGGACGCAGAGTACTTGACAAGAGCAGGGTCAAAAACTTTGAAGGGGTGTGCTGGTAGATATGAAAGCCATAATTCTTGCAGCAGGAAAAGGAACAAGGTTAAGGCCTCTGACTTACGGAATACCGAAGCCGCTGCTTCCGGTAAAGGGGAAACCGATGATAGACTGGGTGGTGAAAAGCGTCAACTCATGCGTAGATGAGATAATAGTTGCAATTCCCGGGACTGTTGGCGACGACATCCAGGAAAGGACGCTGTCACATATCCACGGAATGTGCATAGACATGTACCTGAAGAATGCGGGATACAAAATACCGGTGAAAACAATACCTGTCCCGCAAAAGGAGACCGCGGGCGACCTCAGATACATTTTAGAAGAGGCGGAAATAAAGTCAGGCCAGATACTTGTTGTCTATGGCGATAACCTGACAAACTTTGACATAGGCAAAATGATAAAATATCATGACGATGCAAGAAAAAAGATAGGTGTATCGTCGACGGTGTTGCTGTTTGAGGCGCCTGAAAAAGAACTGAACAGGTTCGGAATAGCAAAGCTAAAAGAAAAAGACGGTTTTGATATCATAGAGAGTTTTATCGAGAAACCAAAACTGTCTGAAGCGCCATCGAGGTTTGCAAACGGCGGATATTACATCATAGAAGTCGAAGACGTAATAAGAAAATTACCGGTCGAAAAGAAGAAGGTCGAAAATTCCCTGTTTCCGGAACTCGCAAAAGAAGGAAAACTTTGCGGATTCCTTGCAAAGCTCCCGTACTGGATAGACATAAGCACTATCGAAGCGTATGAAAACGCCAACAAGATGGCGTACGACGGCCTTATAATTTCGCCGCCTACCAAGGAGGAGAATGACAGATGAGGTGCTTGGTGACAGGCGGCGCAGGTTTCATAGGGTCTTGGCTATGCCAGAGGCTTTTGGATGACGGCTATGATGTTACGTGCATGGACAACTTCCTCTCAGGCTCGAAGAAAAACCTGGATGACAGGGTAAAGATAATAAACGCAGACGTCTCAAAACCGCTTAAGGAAAACATAAAAACTGATTACATATTTCACCTGGCTTCACTCGCGTCGCCAAAATTTTACAAGGACATGCCTGTAGAAACAATGATGGCCAACTCTTTCGGCACGTTCAACATGCTAAATCTTGCAAAGAAGAACAACGCCAGAATCTTGTACGCGTCTTCTTCCGAGGTTTACGGCGACCCGAAGGAACACCCGCAGAAGGAAACATACTACGGCAACGTAAATCCCGTCGGTGAAAGAAGCTGCTACGACGAGGGCAAGAGATTCGGAGAAGCGCTTACGTTCAGTTTTTCAAAAAAGACAAACCTGAAGTACTGCATAATAAGGATCTTCAACACTTACGGGCCGAGGATGAGAAAGGACGACGGCCGCGTAATACCAAACTTCATAATGCAGGCGCTTAACAACAAAGATATAACAATCTACGGGAACGGCAAGCAAACAAGGAGTTTCTGCTATGTTGCAGATACGGTAGACGGGCTATGCAGGGCGGCATTTTCTGATTATAACGACGTTTTCAATATCGGCAACCCGGCTGAAATAGACATGATAAGACTGGCAAACACTATAAAAGGCATTACGGAATCAAAGTCAAAAATAGTGTTCAGCCCTATAGGCATGGATGACCCCGAGAAAAGAAAGCCTGACATAACAAAATCGCAGAAAATGCTGAAGTGGACCCCAAAAACAGACTTGAACACAGGCTTGAAAACTACTGTAGACTGGTTCAAGAATTCTTGAATCTCTTGGCAATGATGACAAATAAGGTACTGTCAACTTAAGGGGCATTGGCCGTTGCTAATGCCCCAGAAACGGCTGTTATCAACAGATAACAGCCGTTAAGTTGGCAGTATCGACGAATAACCAGCTTTTAATATTTGAATATTGTGATGAATTCTATGGACAACATTCTCATAACAGGCGGCGCGGGATTCATAGGATCAAACCTGGCAAATGTTTTGATTAAAAACAAGAAAAATGTAACAATTCTAGACAACTTCAGCAGACAAGGAAGCAGACAGAATGCAGCATGGTTGAGATCCATAAATTCTGATATAAATATCGTGCACGCCGATGTCAGAAACTTCAGCGACGTAAAAAACGCAGCTTCAGGAAAGGATGCAATATTTCATACAGCTGGCCAGGTTGCAGTGACTTCGTCTATCATGGACCCAAGAGAAGATTTTGAAATTAACGCGCTCGGAACGTTTAATGTTTTAGAAGCAGCCAGAAAAAATGATTCAACAGTCATATACTGTTCTACAAACAAGGTCTACGGGAGCAACGTAAATGATGTTTCAATAGAAGAACTGCCAAAAAGATACGAATTCTCAGGCGACCATAGAAACGGAATAACTGAAGACTTTCACATAGACGCACACCACCACACTCCTTATGGGGTGTCAAAACTTGTCGGTGAGGACGTCCTCTTTGCCAGCGATTTGATTGACCTTTTCATAAAAGAAGCAGAATCAGAGAAAAAAATTCACGGCCATGTTTTCAATGTCGGCGGCGGAAAGAAGAATACACTGTCATTGATAGAACTTATGGAACAACTGAAAAAAATAAGCGGAATAAAAATCAGCTACACGAAAGACGACTGGCGAGCCGCCGACCAGAAGGTCTATTATTCAGACGTATCAAAGGCGATGTCGGTATTTGGTTGGGAACCAAAGGTTTCACCAGAAGAAGGTATAAAAGCTCTTTTCGACTGGACTTCTGAAAACAGAAGCCTTTTCATATGATTTTCTTGATCACAATAACAATGCTGAATCCTACAAGTTTCTTCCTGAACCTTTTTTCAATAAATTCAGGATAGCTCCACGGCTTTTTTGCAAGAATAAGCGGTGAAAAGTGGTGTATTGAATACATACTTTCCACTTCAATATTTTTTATCCTGAAAACGTCGCTTATGTTGTTCTTGTCGAACCTTGAAACATGAACATGGCCGTATTCACGCCCTCTGCCGAACCGATCCCACATGTATTCCGCAAATCTCCATAGTCTAGTATGATTCTGCACTATGATAACACCTTTTCCACCGGCTTTCAAAAGCCTTGAAAATTCCTCTATTACTTTCTTCGGTTCAAGACAGTGGTCAAGCGCATCCAGACATACAATAACATCGACAGAAGAATCTTTAAGCGGAATATTTTCTATGTTGCCGGAAGCGAATGCAGGTTTATTATGGGATTTTTTCATTGCATAGGAGACGACGAACTTGTTAATATCTACGCCAATTATCATCCTGGCGCATTTTTCCATTTTTCTGTCAAATGCCCCTGATCCGCATCCGGCATCAAGAATTATTTTGTCTTTGATGTCAATGTTCTTCAATATATGCCTTAGTTTTTCCTTATGCCATTCTCTTTGTATAATCAAGCCGCTGTCGAACGCCACGGAATCTATGTTCGCGTCCTGGTTTTCGTATATTTCCTTCAGTTTTTCATAACCCATGCCAGTCACCGAGTATGCGCGCCTTTACGCCCCAGAAAGCATATTTTAAGTATTCCTTCCCCTGCTTCAGGTAGCTGAGGTTGGTTTTACCGTACAGCCTTTTGTGATAGTGAATAGGGCCTGACTTCGCCACTTGAGTAAGTATAAGAGAAAGTTACGAAATCATATATTTGGTGAAAGCATGAAAAACGTAACCTTCTCTATAGGTAGTGTAGCGTTAATTGATAAAGTTAACGTTTCGTTCGGATTTTTCGATTTTTTGTTTGACGGAATAAAAGGAAAGGCAAAAGACCTGAAAGAGTGTGCAAAACTGCACGTCTACAACAGGCTTACTGACTGCGTTCCGGTAAACCACATTCTTGACGTTTACCCAGAAGAGCTGCTTAAGCAGCTCGGCTTCAGAAAGAAGCCAAGCGAAAGAGACTTGTACAGGAACATTGAACGTATTGGGAATAAGTTCCTGTTTGTCATAGAAAAATATCAGCATCTTATCAGGAAATACAATCTTGTGTCCAAAGAACAATTTCTTGACTTTTCTTCCTCGTACTTTGAGGGCAGCAAAGCAGAACTTGGAAAACTCGGCTACTCGAGAGACAGTCAGCCGGGGAAGAAACAGCTAACGTTTGGCGTAGCCACAGGCACCAACAAAATCCCTACTGCACTGACAATACAGAAAGGTAATGTGCAGGACAAGAAACACTTCAGGTTCATGCTCAAGACTGCATCAGCAGTCTTGAAAGAAGGCGACCTTGTGGTGTTTGACTGCGGAGCTAACACGAAAAAGAACAAAGCTGACGTAAGGAAAAAGAATCTACACTACTTGACACTCAGAGCAAAGAAACGAAAATCTTATGCATACTACATGCGCCTGTTCAAAGAACAGGCGAAAGAAACAATAGAAATCAATGGAGTTATCTACAGGTGCGTTAAAGTTTCTGAGGATAACGAGACAAAATACATCTTTTTTTCCGAGAAGCTGAAAAAAGAACAGATTAGAAAAAGGGAAAAGAAGTTCATGAAGGAGCTTGAGAAAAACGACAAGAAACTGGCAAAAGTGAAAAAGGGAAAGAGCCTTGAGACGTACGTTTCAAGCGAAGGCTACATAGTGACAAAAGGCTCATTGCAGAAAACAATGAAACTCAGAAATCCTTTTATCACAGGACTTGAAGGATTTTTCATTCTTGAAAGTTCTCTTGACACAGAGCCTGAGCATATACTCAGGCTATACAAGGAAAAAGACAAAGCAGAGAAGCTGATCCGGGATATGAAAGAAGGCACGGAGCTCCGTCCAATACGACACTGGAGCAAGAGCACGATACGAGGTACTTTACTCATAGTGTTTCTCACAAATGCCATAATCAATTTGACACTTTATCTGGCAAGAAATCCCCTCGTAAAAAACGTAAAGTTACTCAAAAAATACCTGAACAATTTGACACTTACTGTGATTTATCCAAGAAATGCATTCAAATTCACTGTTTTGTCAAACATTTCAGAAGAAATCAAGAGTATTTTGGGTGATTTTATCCTCAGATATGAGGATAAGTCACTAAAACTACGCTGGTAAAAGCCAAGTGACAAAACCTAAAAGGGCACAGAAATAGCCTCAGGAAGTGGCGAAGTTAAGTTTTGGCACTTCTACCAATCCGTCAATATGAACGCTAGTTGCTGTTGCCATGTAATCACTTGTATTGATTTTGCAGGAATGTATAAAAAAGAATTGCGCAATTACGCATGCATTGCAGAAGTAATTGTCTTAAAGCCTGTTGTTTATTTCTTGTATTTGGCGACTATGTCGACTATCTGCTTTATCTCTTCCTTCTTCAGGTTTGTCCTTTCCTTCGAGAACAATGCTTCTAATTCCTGTTCGGTATCTGGCATGACGTTGAGGATCAGCGATATGTATCTCGCTTTCAGAATTGATATTTTCTTCAGGTCTTCGACAATGTTATTCAGCTGTGTAGGCGTCAATGTAACTATCTTCTCTAAGTAGTCCAGGCATATCTTCTGGTCGTAGACTAGCTCGCGCTCCTTCTTTCTCTCTTCCATTATCTTCTTTGCCTCGTTTATGTCTATGTCTTCCTCAAAAACTACGTCCATGAAAACACTTCCGAAATATCTATTTCCGATACTGTCAACTTACCAGCTATCTATCGATAGCTGTTTCTGAGTGATCTTGAGAGAAGCAACGCTTCTCTGAGATTGCAAAAAGCTTTGCTTTTTGACAATTAACCATTGTTAATCACTCTTAAGTTGACAGTATTATTTCTGCAGTGTAAGGTGCTCGGGTCTTGCGTATATCTTTTTGTACGTGCCGCCGTCCCTTATCTGCACCACATAATTCCTGCCCTCTTTCTTCACCACGGTCCCTGTCATGCCGTGAAAGCGCGGATGCTGCATCCTGCTGCTTGGTATGAACTTGATGTGAACAGTATCGCCGTTGTTGAATTTCCTCAGGTAATTCGCTATAGTAGGCCTGCCCCTTGACGTCATCTTCTTGCGCGTCCCGCGCATTTTTCCGTACGATTTTTGCACCATAATACTTCCCTTTTCTTGAAAGAAAAGGTCTGTATCAACCCCAAAAGAACATGGGATCTTAAAGACCTTGTTTTCAAATATTATCTTATTATCTTCTTGTTATAAAGTGATCCAAATAAATATTGTAATCTATAGCATGTGACATAAATAATCAGACATATTATGATGTCACTGCTATATGCAGAAGACATTATTTTGTACGAAAATTAATGTCTTCTACTATATAAATTTGGATCGCTTATAGTGCACAAGGAATATACATGTATTTCCTTGTAGCACTATAGTTGTTAAAAAGGCTTATAAACGTTTTAGGCGTGCACTTTCACGGTTATCTCTAACATTGGCATGATAATAATCTCAGAAATTTTTATTATTTCTGACCAAGACCCTCTTTCCAGACCTGCAGCTTCTGCTGGCGTCTTTTTCAGAGTTGAATGAACTCTGATAAAGTTT
>JACPVU010000017.1 GCA_016191585.1 archaeon | reverse complement strand
CTGCCGGGAAACGTATACTTCTCGACAAACCCGCCAGAAGGATGCATGTGGGTCACCATGACCTTTTTTGGGGCGTCCTTCACTTTCTCGAAGCTTTTCTTCAGGTTTTTGTATATTTCCTCCTCGCTTAGCGCATAATTAAAGAACGGCATGTTTGTACCGCCGCATCCGAAGAAGCCGATGTCGCCGATCCTTGCATAGCCCCCGTGAAGGTTCTTCACCTTGTAATTTTTCTCGAAGCTCTCTATAGCGTCTTCTGTATCGTGGTTTCCAGGCACTATAAGGACCCTCTCGTTTTTCTCGACGAACGGCTTTATCATGTTCTTTGCGTACTGCCCGAAGTCGAGTATGTCCCCGGCTATGACAACAACGTCTGCGTGCTCTTTTTCTGCTTTTGCAGCAAGCTGTTTTGAAGCGACACTGTTTCCCTGCAGGTCGCTCGTTGCCAGAATTTTCAGTTTTTTCATCAATAACCACTTTTTCCGTTGTAACTTGTCACAAATCATCTTTTTATACTTGCGCGGCACAATAAATATTAACTTTTAGTATTTTCTAAAAGTTCAAAACTTTGAGGTCTTTGAGGTAATTGGTACGGTAAACACATATCCGCAGGCTCAGGCTAAAGCAGCAGAAGACTGGCAGGCAGCTGCAACTTCTCCATATGTAAAGAATTATACAAACGAGAGGAAAATGAGGCTGATCAGTCTGCTTCCGAAGGACGCGCAGATACTGAAATTCCACCAGTCGCTGTGTCCGGGATGCGTCGACGAGGAGAAATTCAACAAGATGAAAATAGACGCCGTGACGTTTGCAAGGCACGGGAAGGTCTGGCAGATGAAGAAATGCGAAGAGCACGGAATCGTGAAAGAGGTTTCGTGGAGCGACTACGAGATGTACAAGAAAGCCGAAAGGTTCCAGGACCCGGGAATAAAGATATTGAACCCTAATATTGACAAAAGCGAATTCGAAATAGACTGCCCGACAGACTGCGGGCTTTGCGCGGAACACGAATCGCACACGGGTCTCGGCAACATTGTTGTTACGAACCGATGCGACCTGACTTGCTGGTATTGCCTGCCGGGAGAAGAGGAATTATTGGTAAAACGAAATGAAGTAGTGTCTCTTGAAAAAATAGAAAATCTAAAAGATGCGGACAGTCATGCAACAAAAATCAATATTGATGATATTGAAGGCGAATTCACGCCTTTGGAAGATGCTCAAGTTCTTACATTCAGCTCAGGCATTGTTGCATGGACAAAAATAAAGAAAATTTTTAGAAGACCTTATAGTGGTCCTTTGCTTGAGATAAGAACTAAAACAGGCAGGCGCATTAAGGTAACACCCGAGCACAAGATTGCAATAATGGACGGCAAAAATATTTTAAAAAAGCCGGCCGGTGAATTGTATGTTGGCGACAGGCTTCTGGCAGGGGCGGCATTACCTGCTGCGCAAGACATTGAGATAGATCTTCTTGAGGCATTTTCAACTCTCCCTGTGCAGGAAACGCAGAAAATATACGTTCACAATATAGGATCTGCTATTGCAGGTAGTTCAGGCGGTCTTTTTTACAGCTGGCGGTCAAGGGACACAATGCCGCTTTCCGAATTTTACAAGATGCCGGATACCGACTATGAAATTACCTTCGGAAGGGATGCAAGCAAGGAAAGACTTCCAAGAAAACTGAAGATAAGCAAGGATTTGGCAAAGCTCATAGGATACTTTATTTCTGACGGGCATTATACATACAAAGACCTGCGCATAACATGCAAAGACAGGATGCATGCTGTTGAGATTATAGATTGCATAAAGAGGCTGGGTCTTAAGCCCAGTATCCTTGATCTTGAAAAACATGGCAGGGCATCCCAAATTGTAATCGGCTCCAGAAATATGAGGCTTGTTTTCAAATACGTTTTGGGTATTCCTGAAAAGGCTTCAGGAAAAAGGGTTCCAAAAATATTCTTTGGTATGTCATATGATTTGAAAGTTGCCCTTCTTAGCGGATTGTTCAATGGGGATGGTTTTGTGACGCGTGGAAAAAGGCACGCCAGCATGGGAATAGCAACTGTTTCCAGAGGGTTGGCGCGGGACATTACGTACCTCCTTTCCTCGCTGGGCGTATTTTGCCGCATATACACCGTTTCCAAAGAAAAAATGAAAGGCGCAAATTACGACTTGCATAAGATTTATGTATCAGGCCATGATATGGAGAAGCTTAGCACTGCTCTGGAGCTTAAGCAAAGCCACAAAGCAAGGCTTCTTGGTCTCACGCCCCGAAGAGGCGCAAGAATCGAGAGGCTGGGTGATTTTGTTATAGACCACGTTAAGGAAATTAAAAGGAGCAAAACAGAAGGTTACGTGTACGATATAGAAGTAGAAAGCGCAGAGCATGTTTTTTTGGCAGGCGATGGCATTTTGGTGAGCAACTGTTTCTTCTACGCAAAAGAGGGCGAGCCTATATACGAGCCTACGATGGAGCAGATAGAATTCATGCTGAAGAGGATGAAGAACGAGAAACCTGTCGGCGCCAATTCCATACAGTTCACTGGCGGCGAGCCGACGCTGAGGGACGACCTTACAGAAATAGTCGCGACCGCGAAAAGGGTCGGATACGATCATGTGCAGCTGAACACGAACGGAATAAACCTGTCGCGGGGTCCGGAACTGGCGCAAAATCTGAGAGCAGCCGGTGTCAGCAATTTATATTTGAGCTTTGACGGCGTGACGCCGCAGACAAACCCGAAAAACTACTGGGAGGCGCCGAAGGCAATAGAAAACTGCGGGAAAGCGGGAATAGGCGTTGTGCTGGTGCCGACGGTCATAGGAAGCATAAACGATCACGAGCTCGGCGACATAATAAGGTTTGCACACGGTCATATCAGCAACGTGCGCGCGGTGAATTTCCAGCCTGTATCGCTTGTCGGAAGGATGCCCGACGCACTCAGGAAGAAGCAGAGGATCACGATACCTGGCGCGATAAGAAGGATAGAAGCCCAGACAGACGGCCAGATAGGCAAGGAACACTGGTTCCCTGTGCCGTGCGCAAAACAGATCACGGATTTCATTGAAGCCATAAAGCAGGAGCCGAAATACAGGCTGTCCATACACTTCCAGTGCGGCATGGCAACCTATGCATTCCATGACACTGCGACCGGAGAACTGGTCCCGCTGCCGAAGTTCTTTGACATCGAGGGATTTTTCGAATATCTTGGCGAGCTGACAAGGGAAATAAACAGCAGCAACCACAAGACATTCAAGAAATCCATAGTAGTCACAAAACTCATAATGAACATAAAGAAATATGTTGACAACGACAAAAAACCGAAGAACCTCAATTTTGTGAGGATGCTGACAGGAACAATAAGCGGCGCAAACTACCATGGGATGGCTGACTTCCACAATAGTTCCCTGTTCCTCGGAATGATGCACTTCCAGGACCCGCACAACTGGGACATAGACAGGATACACAAATGTGATATTCACTATGCAACTCCTGACGGAAGAATACTGCCGTTCTGCACGTTCAACGTGATACCGGAGCTGTACAGGGATCGCGTACAGAGAAAGTTCTCGATATCGCAGGAAGAGTGGGAAAAGAAAACAGGAAAGTCACTTCACAACGACAAATTCCACAGGAACCTCACGAAAGAGGAACAGACCAAGATAATGGAAGAATACGACAAATACAGGAAATATAAGGAGAAGACAGCAATCGAATCAGACTGGGGCGATGATGCAAATGATAACGATGATGCAACAACAGTAGAAACAGAACTGCAGGACGCTTTTGTGCCGATAGGCAACATCGTGAATGCCCTTTCCATGCCTGCCGGATCAGGGAAAACAGGAGTATCTTACACAAAGAAGAAGCATACGATGGAACACCCGGCTGGCGGCGGGTGCGCATCCGGTTCATGCCAGTAGCCTTTTTCAATTTTTTATGCTAATTATTTTTTATGATATGATACTTATGAGTCCATACGAAGAAAAGAAGATTTTCAAATTGCGGATCGTTTACAACAAGAAAGGCTGCACAGCAGCAGGACACTGCGTACTATCGGATCCGTTCAACTTCACGCTAGACAAGAATTTCGAGGCGGTACTGGTGGACGGAAAGCCAATGCCGAACATAGAAGGCGTGTGGTACAAGGATATCGAGACCGATTCCCCGCACCTGCCTATAAATGCGTCAAAAACGTGCACGCCAAAAGTGATAGCAATTATTGACAGGGAAACAGGAAAAAGAATAGCGCCGTGATAATTATGTTTTTCAGAAAAAAGGAAAAAAAGGAAGAGCCTATACTGGAAAACGACCCGGCAACGAAAAAAAAGTATCTTATTCAATATAACAGAAAGACCTGCATCGGGTCCGGCACGTGTGCAGCAGTATGCCCGAGCCACTGGGTCATGGAAGAGTCAGGAAAGGCAAAGCTAATAAACTCTCAGTTTAATGAGGAAACACAACTGTTCGAAAAGCGCATAGACGAGACGCAGCTGGCGGACAACAAGGTTGCAGCTGATGGATGCCCGCCCAATTGCATACATATAACCAACGAGGACACCGGGGAAAAAATTTCATAGAAAGTAATTGTGATGTCAAGGGTTGTTCATTTTGAGATAAATGCAGACGAACCTGAAAGGGCCGTGAAGTTCTACAGGAATGTATTCGGGTGGAAGATCGAGAAATGGAGCGTCCCAGTAGAATACTGGCTTGTCACCACGGGAAAAGAAAAGCCCGGCATAGACGGCGGCATCATGAGGCGCATGAACCGGGAAAAAACAGTCAATACAATAGGAGTGAAATCTTTTGACGAGTTTGCCAGAAAGATCAAACGATCCGGAGGCAGACAGCTGGTGAAGAAGCAGTACATTCCAGGAGTAGGACATTTTGCCTATTTCAGCGATACAGAAGGCAACACGTTTGGCATAATGGAATCCGACAAGAAGCAGATGATGCAGAAGCCAGACAGCAAAAAGAAGAAAAGGTGAAAGTAATCATGACACAAGCTATAACAAAGGACATGACAATGGGAAGCATCATAGAAAAATACCCGATAGCGGCAGAGATAATGCAGTCATACGGCCTGCACTGTTTCGGGTGCCACGTCAATGTTTTTGAAACGCTGGAACAGGGCGCTCTCGGTCATGGAATGCCTGAAGAACAAATGAACGAGATGCTTGCCGAGATCAACAAGGCCGCCGGGTCCGAACCTGAAAATGAGAGCGAGCAAATTCATGAAAACAAGGATATGCCGCCGATAGGGCTGACAGAAACAGCTGCTGCCAAGCTCAAGCAGCTCCTGGTTGACGACAAAAAGGATTACGGCGTACGCGTCCAGGTCATGAAGGGCGGATGTGCAGGCTATACGTATAACATGGAATTCACAAAAAATCCTGTTGGTGACGATAGAGTAATCTATGACCACGACGTCAGGATAATAATTGACAGCAAGACATTTGAAATGCTGCGCGGAGTCACGATCGATTACACCGAGACACTGCAGGGTGCCGGATTCAAGTTCAGCAACCCGAACGCAAAATCAACCTGCGGATGCGGAAAGAGCTATAGCTAATGTGTCAACTGTGAAAAATATGGACTTAGTCAAGGTGGCAGATGCCAGTGAAATGGAAGGCGGCCAGGTAAAGACTGTGTCAATCAGCGGCAGAAAAATAGCGCTCTACAGGATTTCCGGCAGGTTCTATGCCACTGCAAACGAATGTCCGCACCAGAGAGGTCCTCTTGGAGAAGGGAAACTCGGCGGCAACGTCGTAACATGCCCGTGGCATGGATGGGAGTTTGATGTCATAACAGGAAAATCCCTGTTCTTGCCCGATCTGCAGATAAGCACGTATAACGTGGTTGAAAAAGAAGGCGGCATTTTCATAGAAATCTAATGATAACAGTAATAAACGGCCTGCGTGGTTCTAAAATTCCTCGTCAAAGTCTTCCTCGGTTGTCAGTTTTTTCAGGCTCTGCCCAAAATACATTGAAAAATGACACTTTTGACATTCCTTTGAATTGCCAAAATCAATCATTTCAGCCGCGCCACATTCAGGGCATTTCATGATACACACCCAGTTTATACAGTACCTTCATACTTTTTAGGGTTATCGTTCATGCAAAGTATGAAGGTCGAAGGCACGATTTATAGAGTTATGATAACATTCATCAGATCATAATATCGGAAATAAACTTCCGATATGATCATGTTATCAGCAATAGCGATGGCTTATATCCAACCCCCACAAAGAAATTGAGTATATATTCTTTAAAGAGGTTTTCCAAAACAAAAGAATCGAATTAGAAAAAAAAGCAAAAATTTTCCAAAGAGAGTGGAATAAAATAAATAATGAAGTTATGTTTGTTTTGTCTAGAGTTGTGGAACAAGAATGGCCAGAAAAAGACAAGAAAATTTTTGCTAGGGTTTCCTTAAACCCAATTTGTCCGAGGTATATCAAACAGAGAACTTTTGATGTTTTCTATAAACAAAAACCAAAACATATGAAGAGTGTGGCCATACATGAAATCTTGCACTTCATATATTTTGAAAAATGGAAAAAGATTTTTCCAAAAACAAAAGATAAAGAGTTTGATGCGCCTCATTTAGTCTGGCAATTAAGTGAGATGGTGCCAGGAATTGTTTTGAATGACAAACGGGTTCAAAATGTTTTCAAATACAAATTCGATTCTTACAAAGAATATGAAAATTTCAAATTAAATGGAAAACCTCTTTTATCTTATTTGCAGGATTTTTATGATAACAGAAAAGATTTTGCAGATTTTTTAAAAAAATCTTGGAAATTTGTTAAGAAATACGAAAAGGAAATAAATTCGATTTAATAAGACGCACTGCCTTCCCCCTCCCTTAAAATTTGTGCCATCGCTACTTGCTCCTTTCAGTCGCACCACGCCTTGCAGGCTCTCGGCTTCGCCTCGGGGCTGATAACAGCGGACGCTGTCCCACAATTATTTTCCAGAACACCAAACCAACAAGGAAAAAAATAAAACTTCCTCTTTT
>JACPVU010000005.1 GCA_016191585.1 archaeon | reverse complement strand
TTTGACAAAACGTCAATAACATGAAAAACGAAATTGTAAGGAAACTAACTAGTCTTACATTAATGACAATTATGTTTGCAGGTGGACTGTCATTTGCCATACCAGGCGTTATGCCTGAAGCAAGTGCAGCACACAATGCAAACTTGTTCGTATCTGCAGAAAATACATTTTCAAGTAATACTTTCAATGGACCAATGGTAATCGAGGTAGTCGTTACAGACTCTGATATATCAGCACTTGATGATGTACTCGGTGAACCAATAGTCAGTGTAAACGGCGACCGCCTTAGAATGCTTCAGGCAAACGACGGCAGCTGGTACGGTTACTTTGCTGACAGGCTACAAGCCCAGAGAGCAGACGCAACACAACCAGGTTTAAACGAAAATGGTGTTATTACTAATCAAGATGCCTCTACTGCACCAGGACTCGGACTGAACTTTGGTAAGTTCTGTACTGCTACTTCAGGTACTGCAGTACTAGGATTCTCTATGGCTGATACAGAAGGCTTTGCAATACCAGCTAACGCTACAGCTAGTGGTGTTGCAGGAAATGCTGGTGGTACAAACAACGGCACTGATGGCACAAATACCATCGGAGCATGTGATGGAGGTTTCACCAGCGCATTTAGATATGGTGCTGCATTCAAACAGATGAATGTTATAAGAGAGAACAGGACACTTAACTTTGGTCCAGGAGATGTAACAGTAGGTCAGCTCGGCATACGAGACTCCAACTACTGGCCATTTATCCATCTATTCGACTTTACTCCAACTGGCAGTGCTATAATCAAATACCAGAAAGGTGGAAGTGTACAAACAACCACTCTTACATTTGATTCACAGTCAAACAGCGGAATCTCACTTTCATTTGATAGAACATCTTATCCAGCAGCAGCACAGGTTCATGCAACACTGCAAGACTTTGCGCTAAACATCGACCCAACAGATGAAGACTCTTGGACGTGGGGTACAAACGTTAGAGACACCACAACAAACAAGACAGTCTTTTATCAGTTGTTTAACCAGACAGGCGGACGAGATGCCGATGCTAGATCATTTACATTTGCTGAAACTAATCAATTTCCAATACTAGTATTAACTGGCGGAGCATTAGGTGCCCAGAACCTCTTTGGCAACCTCACAAACTTTATGTTTGAGGACAATGGCGTTCTGACACTAAACAACAACACTCAGGGCACGGATGTTGATATAATCGAACTAAAGGATAATTCAGATAGCGAAGTATTCCAAGAAACTGGTC
>JACPVU010000090.1 GCA_016191585.1 archaeon | reverse complement strand
TGCGAGGCCCCGTCAAAGACAACAGGTCTTCTTGCTATTCCTGTTATAAAGTGTCCAGGATCCCAGTACGTAGCGACAACTGCACATTCTTTTGTGTTATTTTTTATCCAGTTAAGTGCTTGCCACCAGTTATCAGAAAGCACTGTCCCGGCGCATTCCGATATTTTCAGGCTTTCCAGGTAGTACGAGTTTACGAACAGTAGGAAAATTATTATCATTATTATGAATGTAAGAAACTCATTATTGTTGAAATTCTTGTTAGCCCTCATTATACATATCAGTACGAATATCACCAGCACTCCGGCGTACAGTTCCAGGAAATAATTACCCTGCCATTGCTGGGATTGCAATACGCCGCACGTGGTTTGCGCACCCAAGAGCAGCATAATTATTATGTATATTACAAAAACCGCCATTACAGCTGCTGTATATTTGTTTACCCTTGCTTCCATGTCAATCATCTACACCTTTGTCTTCGCCTGACGCAAGGCGCAAGATTTTTGAAAACAGTATGCCGGTTCCTATGGCTATCGGCGCTGAAAACAGTATCGTGAACCTTACTGCAACTAGCGTTGCCAAGAACGGTCCTACAAACCATATTAGCAGAAGTATGATCGTATCGATGTGTTGCCGCTTCTTGACAAATGAGTATAACAGGTATATCAGGGAGAATATCAGGAAGAAGAACGATATCCCTATTCTGTTTATGATCTCCTTTGCGTCGCCAGGCGACTGGAGTTCGGCAACAGACACGTAGACGTTTGGAAATGTTGTGGCTTCGCTTTTTATTTCCTGGAACGAAAACGGCCCTGTAGCTGTTGAAATGATTGTGCTCATGCCGAAAATTGGCACAGTAAGAAGCAAAAACATGAAAATAATTATTGCGTACGAAAATATCTGCGTTTTGAAGCTGTACAACGTGTATTTTATTTTTTTTGTTCCTGCAAACCGCAGAAATATTTTTACAAGCAGGAATCCTGTTATGATCCACACGACAAACCAGAAGCCGCTCCACGTGTAATACCATGCTGCAAGCGACAAACCAGTCAGAACTGATAATAAAATCGTCTTCTTTACAAATCCTTCTTTTGTAGATATTTTGTACGTTATGAAATAAAGTGCCAGTACTATGAGCGGCATCAATAGAACTATTCCGTCGCTGTCCGGGTCCCCGCCAAGTGTTCTGGCCATTATGGCCGCGTCAAAAACTATAAGCGCTGCTGCTATGACAGCTGCTTTTTTGTCGTACAAAGTTTTCACAAGAAAATACATTGGCACCGCCGCCAATGCCCCGAGCAATGCCGGGAACCATATAAGGAACTGAAACAGTTGCGTGCCTGTAGCCATATGATAAAGCATGTACATATAGGCGACGAAATAAACGTAGAAATCCTGGCTTATTACCCTGTCAACGCCAAAAGGCGCCTGTGCGAGTTCATTTCTCGCCGGAAAAGCGCCGCCGTTGCTGACAATGTCTTCAATATCTCTTGCGAAATTGTAGGAGTCTATATTCCTGAGATAAGGCCATCTGTAATCAACGAGTCTTATGTATGCTCCGAAAACTATTATTAAAATCAGCGCTATTATTACCCATCGTCTTAGTATGATAGATGTGAGTTTTGATTTCATAACTTGTTATGTTTTGATAAAAACACTTAAATACAAAATATTTTACCGGTTCTACAGAGCACGTAAAATCTTTGGCAGAAAATGTCTTATTATTTTAACCTTCGGTATGTGCGTCCATATATTGCTAAGCTTGTCATAGTCGAATTCAGTTAATCTCGATATGTACGGACCAAATTCAGTGAACAGTTTGTCAACCTCCTTGTTTGAGAGGTTCCTGTAGATTTTCCTGAAGAAAAGCTGCTTCTTGATTTCTGCTGCCAATTCTTTTTTCCAGTACTGTTCATAATACCTCAGAAAGCTGTTGTCGTACCTTTCGTACTCAAGAGCATCGTTTATTATTGTGCCGGCGTGCTGGGCTGCAAGCATTGAAAATATTATACCACCGCCTGTCAGAGGTTTGTTCTGCCCGCACGCGTCGCCAACAAGCAAAGATCGTGTAGAATAGCTTTTCACAAAGGAGTATGGTATCATGTAGGCGTGCATTTTTCCACGTGGAAGGTACATATTTTTTACAAAATAATCCAGGTACTCTTTTGGCCTTATACACGTCATCAGGCCGTATTCGTAGTTCTGAGGTATTATCCACGAGAAGAAATCAGGTGAAAAATATTTGTTGAAAAAAACATTTATATCGCCCTCCATCTTCTGTTGCGTCTTGATCATTAAACCGACTGCCATCTTGGGATTTTCTATGTTCATAGCCTTTCTGACAATTGACAAAGCGCCATCGCAGCCGATAACCATTTTAGCCTTGTAAACACCGCCTGCTGTCTTTACGCTTGTATGAGTCGGGCTGATGTTCACTGCTTCAGCACCTTCATAAACAATCTCAGAGCGCTTTGCGGCGGTTTTTATGAGAAATTTCGAGAACATTTCCCTCTCAAGTATGTAAGCAAATGGGTCTTCGGATTTCACATCAAACGTGATTCCGGACGGCGATACGCATTCCATCCTGTTTATTTCACACTTCACGAGCCGTTTTGCGTCGTTTGGAAAGATGTCAAAAAAACGCTTTGAAACTATTCCGCTGTCTTTCTGCACGGGTTTATCGTTTTTTTCCAGTATGAGAACGTCGTGTTTCTTGCCTATTAACGAGGCTAGATGGCACCCGGCGACGCCTCCGCCAACAATAATTATATCATACATATGAGATTATTCTGTAAAAACCTATTAATTATTCAGCCTGTATATTATTGTATTGCTATTGTGGTTATGGTGTAATTTGATTGGTTATGCGTAATAAGTGTAAAAAATCGTTGTCCGGCGGCCGTTATTAATTAATAAACGTTTCTGTGCTTTTATTATGAAGTGCGTTTGATATGATACTCGGCAAATACTGGAAACTTCTGATGTGGGCAACTATAGCGTTTCTTCTGCTGTCCGTTGGGCTTCTTGTTAACAATACTATGACAACGGGTTCTTTCCTGAAGAAAGACATAGACCTGAGTGGTGGAAAAACAATAACAGTACAAGTAGATAGTGTGGATATTTCAAAGATAAAAGAGGCATTCCCGTACGCAAATATAAGACTTACAACAGGCGTCACAAACAACCTCATCATAGAAATACCTTTTGATCGCGATGAAATGGATGTAATAGAAAAGCTGCCAAGCGTTGTCAAATTTTACGGTGAGCCGGGGTTAAGGACTGTCGGGCCTGCACTTGGAGACATATTCTTTCAGCAGGCTATGACTGCGATGATAGTAGCTTTCATACTGATGGCAATAACTGTCTTTATCCTTTTCCGTTCGTTTGTCCCGTCGCTCATAGTTCTTCTGGCTGCTGCGACCGATATAATCGGAACAATGGGTGTACTGGCAATTATAGACGCGCAGCTCTCGCTGCCTATAATAGGCGCGTTGCTTGCGCTGATAGGTTATTCTGTTGGCACTGATATACTTCTTACAGCTGAACTCCTGAAGAACAAGCATGAAAATTACAGCGAAGGTGTTGTGAAGGCCGCAAAAACCGGCATAACACTGACCGGCACTGCGTTGGTGGCGCTGATATGCATGTTCTTCATTTCAGGATCGTCCGTCATACAGCAAATAGCACTTGTTATGTTTATAGGACTTGTGATAGACATACCGGCTACGTGGATCACCAACGCCGGCGTACTCAGGCTGTGGCTTGAAAGGGGTAATAAGAAATGAAATCAATACTAAAGGACCCGAAAATACTTGTGTGGCTGTTTTTTATTATAATTTCAATACTTATCATAGCCCCGAATCCAAGCCCGAATGGATTTGTTGTAGTTTCAGTCAACAGCAGTATAATTTCAAACATGAATCACGGTGAAATAATATACAGCATAAACAACGACGCTGTTTCTTCGAGTTCATTCACAAAAGAATACAGCGGCCTGGTGAAAGTATCAACAAACAGGGGTGTAAAATATTTTGACGTTAACGGGTCATTGGGTATAACTGCTGAACAGGTGCCTACGTCGAACATAAAACTCGGCCTTGACCTGAAGGGTGGAGTGCGTGGCGTAATCGAGCCGAATGTTTCCAATAACGCCACTATAGAACAAATAATAGCAACCCTCGAGCAGCGAATAAATTTCTACGGGTTGCGCGAATCTGTATTCAGGCCTGTTTACTATAATAACAAAGGATACGTGGAAATAAGCATAGCTGGCGGGACCAGGGACGAACTGAAAGACCTGATAGAAAGCCAGGGGAACTTTGAAGCCAAAGTACCGTTTTTGCTCAGCGTCGCAAATAATAAGGCAGTTCTAAACACTGCTTCACAACACGATTTACTATTATCAGGGTCTTCTATTATTGTCAATAACGGCAAAATAAATCCTGGTGAAAAATTCACATTGGATGGGATTGATTTTGTATATGGCGGCTATGAAAATGGAAAGATAAACCTAACGTCAACTGTCATAAACGGCAACGATGTCATAACGGTCTTCTTCGACCCGCAAAGATCGAGAGTTGAAACTATAGGAACGGATTTCAGATGGAGCTTTGGTGTTCAATTGAGCAGCGAAGGAGCCCAGAAATTTGCTTATGTTACCGGGAACATAAATCAGTTGGCAACCGGGTATCTGGATGCTCCGATAGTATTCTATCTTGACGGTCGTTTCATCGACTCACTAAGCATAGCTTCCACGCTGAAAGGAAAAACAGAGACAGAAATATCAATAACAGGCAGTGCTAAGACAATGCAGGATGCCTTAAAAATAAAGACGCAGCTGCAATCTATACTAAGATCAGGCGCACTCCCAACATCTGTTGAGATTGTTCAATTAGACAGTATATCGCCGACGCTTGGTGCTGGGTTTTTGAAAAGCGCTGCATTGGCTGCATTGGCTGCATTGTTGGGTGTGATAGTTCTTGTGTCTGTACGATACAGAAAACCAAAGCTCGTTGTTCCCATGATTTTTATCTCAATAACCGAGATACTGATAGTTGTCGGGCTGTCAACAGCAATAGGATGGACTGTTGACCTTGCTGCTATAGCCGGATTGATAGCCTCTGTAGGAACCGGTATAAGCGACCAGATAATAATTCTTGACAGGGCTTTGAGGAAGGAAAAAGACTACGACGATGTACTTTCTCAGAAGATAAAGAATGCGTTCTTCGTTGTTTTCGGCACAGCAGGAACAGTGATAGCAGCCATGCTGCCGTTGATATTCACCGGGTTCGGTATGCTGCGTGGTTTCGCCCTGATAACAATAATCGGCGTGCTTGTTGGAATATTCATAACAAGGCCTGCATACGCGGTCATCATCAGGCACCTGATGAAGGAATAAACATCTATGTTAGGCCAAAATTCTTTTTGACAATTGAATATTATCAAAAATGAAAAAAACATGAATGAAGTTTTCGCCTTTTAGACATATTTTGGAATCAGCTTATTTAGTTAAAGGATTTTGACACTATAGTTAATCGCGCATTTTTTTGCCAGTGATACAGCATTTGCCAAAAGTGTATGCTCTTCACTTTCGTTTATTTTTATTCAAGACATGCTACTGTTAGTGAAGTTGTAAATACCTATGTGTTTCCTCTGACCGGGTGTGGGACAGAAATAGTGCCTAATTCTTTACAATAATTACATACGCTCTCTTTCCAATGTACTTCTTTTGGGCGTCTATCTTTGCTGAGTTGCCGAAAGGTGTTATCTGTTTCTCGTAAATAACTTCTACTTTTTCTC
>JACPVU010000089.1 GCA_016191585.1 archaeon | reverse complement strand
CTCCTTGCGGCCGTCTTTGTTAGGAACACCCAGTTCGATCTCTCGGTCGAAACGCCCAGGCCTTCTCAGTGCCGGATCAATTGAATTAGGTATGTTTGTCGCGCCTATGACTATTATCTTCCCTCTGGATTTCAGCCCGTCTAACAGTGTGAGCAGCTGCGAAACCACACGCTTCTCGACTTCACCCTTGACTTCCTCGCGCTTCGGCGCAATGGCATCTATCTCGTCGATAAATATTATGCTCGGCGCGTTCTTCTCGGCCTGCTCAAATATCTTTCGGAGGTTCTCCTCGCTGTTGTGCGCAAATATTCCGCCAAAGCCTGCGACGAAATTCTCATTCGGATTTACAGAAACATCATAGACATTTCCACTGTAATCGGTTTCATTTATTTCTCTTACTTTGTCCCAGACCAATTCCGATTCGATCACATTCCAGACGTCTTTATGTTTTTCTTTATCGGGGTCGATTTTCATAAGTTCGGATTTCAGTATGGCTTTTCCTATTGTTTTGGAATTGGACCATGCACGCAATGTCGGGCTGGATTCAATAATTTCCCTGAGTCCAGGCCATATCGGTATTTTCTGTGTCTTGTCAAACTTCTTGGAATTAAGGTAATTGCCTATCCTTGCATTTCTTTTGTCATCAAGAAAGCCTATTTCCGAAAATTTCCGGAAGCCTTCCGGATTCTGTATAAGTATCCTGTAGCATATTTTCCCGTTATATTTCTCTGTTTTAGTGCTGCATTTGGCGACTATACCAAAATAAAGCAGCGTGTACATAAGGCTGTTTGCGAGTTTCCAGCTGTGGGTGCTTGCTTCTATCGTGTGCGCCATTTTAGGCGGATAAACGCTGCCGTCACCTGTGAAATATCCGCGCAGCATTGTCTTCACCAGCGGAAGAGGCATCGACATGAGCTTTGGCGTTATTTCCTTGTTTTCTGCCCCAGTCTTTATATTCAGTGCCTTTTCGAAAACAATTTTAAGTGGTTTTGAATTAAGGAGCATATCATCCTCGTATTCGGTGAGCTTTATGCCGTATTTTTTGCAAAAACGCCTTACTATTTTCTTGGTATCTGGAAGTTCATTGGTTATTCTAATTGCGTCTTTTGTTGTGTAAGATCCCCCCGCCAAGAATAAGCCTACAACAGTGGCAAAATCCTCATCGATCTTTATTGTAGATGGCAGTTTTCCTGCATTCTGTTTAGCAACTATCTCGGCGGCATCGCGGTCAACAGCCATATTACTCTCGGCTGCGAGACTGAGAAAGTTCCTGATGCTTACGCAGACGTTCTTGCCATAAATATCGTATACGTATTTATCCTTCACTCTAAGTATTTCTGCCGCCCGTTTTATACCAATCTTTTTGATAAAGTTTTTTATCTGCGGGCTTCTGACGTTCAGATCTTTGCCATCCTTAAGCTCTTTTAAGATATCTATCTCTCTATAAGTTTCAGGCGCCGGCATCCTAGATGGCACTGCAAGATAAGTGTTGTTTGTGATTTCATTTGTCTTGACATCTGCTATTTTTCCATCCTTCAATGCAAACAACGAATGATAATCAGTGACCCTTATTTTCCTGCCTGTGGATGTCGTTATTTCGAATATCTTCTTACCCTTCTGAAACGGGTGCTCTATGAATGATTTTATCCGCCCTTTTTCTACATACCCTTTCTTATCGAACTCTACAACATCCTCTGCAGTCTTCGATTTTACGATATCACTAATTGGCTGTAGTGAAGCATGCCCATTTTCCGTAGTGAATATAGTTTCATCCGCTGTAAGAGACTCACCATAAAATTTTGACATAATTTCCGGACCATTAATAACGAAAAACCGCGCGCCAGACTCGTTGGCAACTGCCTTTGCAAGCAATGTCTTCCCTGTCCCGGGCGGACCATGCAGCAGAATTCCTCTTGGCGGCTCTATGCCTAATCTTTCAAAAAGCTCCGGATGCTTTAATGGAAGCTCGATCATCTCACGGACTTTCTTTATCTCGTCGTGCAAGCCACCAAGGTCTTCGTACATGACTTCCGGAATCTTCTCCTCTTCCATCGGCCTCGTTGCCTGCGGCAGGAGCTCGACTTCTGTCGCCCTCGTGACACGGACAAGGCCTTTCGGGTCAGTGCTGACAACGACAAATTTCTCCTCGCCGAACGGCGCAAACAGGAAATCACCGAAGTCAACACCAAAAAACTGTTCAAACAATGTAGATTGCGAACGACGGTCTTGAACAATAGGATTAGGAATTATAATGTCGCCTGTTATCAGTGGCCTCATGAGCATATTCTGCTTCAGCAGGTTCCCACCCATATGTATGATTATACCTTTTCTTGCAGGAGCGATTGTAACTGCTTTTGCTTCCTTAACGTCGGATTTTCTTATTTTTACGGCCTCGCCAACACCTGCACCAGAATTCCTTCTAACTAGTCCATCCATTCTTATTATATCCAAACCGACGTCGACCGGATAAGCACGGACAGCTATTGCGCCTGTTTTTCTTTTGCCTTCTATCTCAACGACGTCGCCTTCAGTAACGCTGATCTTTTTCATGTCCTTTGCGGACATCCTCACTATTCCGCGGCCGAAATCGCTCCTCTCAGTGAGCTCGCCGACTCTCAGCTTTACTTCGTCGTCCTTTTCATCGTTGTTTGGCATGAATATCACCTTGTAATCGCATATATTTATTCTTCTTTCATCAGCTGTTCCAGCTTTTTCCTGTCGTTCATCATGACCTGGAACATGTCACATTCGACCTTTTCGGACCATTCATCGAAATAGTCCATCACGCGCTTCATGTTCTGGACAGCGACCATGAATGCGGAGTCCGCTATTTTTATGTGCGGGACCTCGTCCAGGATTCCGTTGCGATGATACAGATATTTCTTCCCATTCCTTGGGACCGTCTGCTTCCAGCCGTGCAGTTCCTTGAAGAATTTTACCCTCTCGTAGTCGGAATCAAATTTTTCTGGCATTGTCCGGAAAGTTATTATCGCGACACGCACCCCGTTTCTGCTCACCTCTATCCTCATATCAATCCCTTTCTTGAAAGAAAGGTCTTGATGAACCCCAAAGAACAGGAGTTCTTATGATCCTTCCATTCAATATTATTTTATTCCTGAAGTCTGTATCAACCCCAAAGAAACGGAAGTTGTACAAATCTTTCTAGTTAGAGTAATGTGGTATACTAAAAGTATTTAAGGATTATGGAACGGTGTAGTGTTGCATCATCGGCAGATCAAACATGTCCGTTGCAAGTAGGCTGATAATGTTTCATATCATGTTACACGAAGGGTGGTAACTCATCTCTTCAGAGAAAAAGACCTTATCCGTATTGATTTTCCTCTCTTGTCTTCTTCAACTGTGACTATAACCCTGTCCGTCATCTTGCACTCGTCCAGCTCTTTCGTAAGGAATACGACCTTTCCTTTCCCGGACCTCACGATCCTTTTGATGTCATAGTTCTGCAGCTTCATTCACAGCACCTGTAATTCCATGCATTACAGATACTACAGCGAGCGGATTAAAACAAGCCTTAAATACACATAATATGTGTAATTATATGATGCAGAATATCCAAAGACCTTGGATTGCATTGATACGAATCATGCTGCCTCGGACTTCGGCGTGGTTGAAATGAGAAAGGAAAAGTGCAGGCACGAGAAAATAATGAACCATATATGCAGAAGATGCGGGAAAGTGTTCTGGTGCTGACAGCAGGAAGGAAGAAATTATGCGGTTTGCCCGGTTCTGGATAATGATTCGCAATATTGATACTGAATATGGCTTAAATTCTTTCCAGCTTTACTTTAATCATGAAACTCTCGATAGGAAGCCCGATGGACAAGCTGCTGGACGGCGGACTGGAGACAGACGCAATAACAAACGTATACGGGCCTGCCGGAAGCGGGAAGACGAACATAGCGCTCTCTGCCGTTCTTGCGTGCTTGAAAGACAAAAAAGCAGTTTACGTCGATACAGAAGGTTCATTTTCAACGGACAGGTTCATGCAGATGGGCGGGACCGAGAAGGATATGAAGAACGTGATAATGATCCACGTGCACGAGTGGAAGGAGCAGTACGACAGCATACTGAAGCTTGAGAATATTGTCGAAAAGGAAAAAAAGATAGGGCTGATAGTCATAGACTCGCTCGTGGCTTTATACAGATTAGAAATGGACGGCGAAAACTTCCAGAAGACAAACAAGCAGCTCGCGACACAGTATTCAATAATATCAAAGATAGCAAGAACACACAACATACCAGTTCTTGTGACAAATCAGGTTTACAGCGCCGGCGACAAGACAGAGATAACGAGCAGAACGATAGCAAAGTACTGGAGCAAGACCCTGATTGAATTAAGAAAGTTAGAGAAAGAAAACCAGAGGGTTGCCATATTGAGGAAGCACAGGAGCCTGCCGGAAGGACGCACAATCGAGTTTGAGATAACCAACGACGGGATGAAGCAGATAGGAAAATTCTCTATATTCTGAATTATTAAGACGGAAAGAACAGCGGATTCTTTTCCAGATGGCTAAAGTGAAACTAAAGTATCGGATGCCGTTTCGATTTATCAATCCTCAAACAAGGCTGGCAACGCCCTTGTACAGCAGAATTATGATCAATATGATTTTTATCGGCAGAAGTCCTGTAATTGCGAACATTATGAACACGGCTGTCAGGATGTCTGTCGTGCCCATGACTATTCCTACAGGACCGCCCAGCATGCCGAAGAGGCCCTTGAACGTCATTATTATTATGTGTATGTTTGTTATGACCCAGTGTATATTGTAGGCATTGAAAAGCAGTATCATCGCACTCAGAATATCTATAATACCGAGAACTTTCAAAATCATAGATTTCTATTAGCCAAAACGCTTAAAAGTGGCTTGAATTTTATAAAGTTATCAATAATTATTTCTTCTTATGGATCCCGACAGCAAGATCAATTCAGGCTGCATAAGCTATACTTTTGTGCGTGTGAAAGAAGAAATCAAAAACATCTTGGACGAGAAATTAAAAGAAAATTATAAAATCCTCCTGAAGCATGGAAAGGACATAATTCACATATGCAAAGGGACGGATGCACCGGAATACTGCCAAAATATAGAAATTGAAAGTTGCGAGGACTGCAAAGATTATAGAAGTTATACCTAAATCGTTTGGAGCTTGGTTATAATTTATGCAATTTTAGAAACAAGTGGCTTCAGCACGACTACTTTTATGTTAGTATCCTTTAGCAATTTTACGAGCTCATTTGGATTGGCTGTCATGCCTGTTAATCCGTAGTTGTCGGAATTGAAATGCATGGGAATAACATATTTCGGATTTATCGCTATCGCAGCTGCTGCAGCTTCTTCCATGCCCATTGTTGTAATTCCGTCTATAGGCAGCAGTGCAATATCGATGCTCTGATTTCTCAGTTCAGCCATCTCTGTTATGTTGTCGGTGTCGCCCGCATGATATATTTTTACGCCGTCTATGGTCAGCACGAACCCAACACCTGCGCCTTTCGGATGATATAACTGCCCGGCTGACTTGAACTTGTTAGTGTTGTAAGCTTCCACAGCATCGACGCGCACGCCATCCATGTACTGGAAGAACTCGCCGGGCTTTATTGAATTTGTCAGGCCAGCTGCTTTTTGTATACAGTCAAGAGTTCCTATTATGCGCGTCCGATCTTTTCTAATGGAGTCTATGTTATTGACGTCACAATGATCAAAGTGGTCATGCGTAACAAGAACGTAGTCGGCCTTTGTCGAATTCTCCTGCAGCACGAAAGGATCGATGTAAACAGTCTTTGAATCGCTGACCTCAAAAGATGCGTGCCCGAGCCACGTTACCGTCACGTTGCCTACTTTCAGATTATTGAGCTCGGTTATTTTGATGTTCGTATTATCAGAAATATTATTGTTCTGGTTGTTTCCGGTGCAGCCGGCCGCAAATACCAGAGCCATGACTGCAAGAATTATCAGGGCGTGTTTCATGAATAAAATATGGTGCGGAAAGATTTAAAAGAATAATTTACTTTATTGCACCTCACGCTGGTATGCGAGGATCAATCTTTTCAATACGAATTTGAATTCTTCTTTCACCCCATTCATATATCTTTCAACATTAGACGATAGAATTAAAGACATTGTTACCTAATCGGGGTATGATATCTTGAAACGTATTTTATCAAATTGAGCAGTTTTCTTCTCCCGAGTTTCAAGTCGATATCAGCAGCTTCTGCTGGTGTTTTTCCTTTCAAACTCATATGCGGATTCACAAAAT
>JACPVU010000104.1 GCA_016191585.1 archaeon | reverse complement strand
GAATATCGATTTTGTATGCTGATCTCATTTTTAAGGGTTGTTTCGTGGTTGTATAACTATTATTCCAAAAATTTAAAAACTCGATTTAAAGTCAAAATGACTAGATTGTACTGACCGGCAATGTCAACCAATCCCTTGAGAGTTTTCTTGTCGTAGACGCCTCCGGTCGGATTGTTCGGGTTTATTATCGTTATTGCGCGTGTCTTTGTTGTTATCTTTCTTTCTATGTCAGCCAGATCCAGGTTCCATCCGTTTTCCTCGTCGAGAACGTGAAATTTCTTTTCACATTCAAACAAATCAAGATAAGCAGAATACAGCGGGTAAGACGGGCTCGGTATGATCATGTTTTCACCCGGATTTATGATGGACGCGATGAAGACGTTTATCGCCTCTGACACGCCTGTCGTGAACATCACGCTGCCTGCGTCCGTCTCTATGCCGAGCTTGTTGTTGTACTTCACGAGCGCATCGACAGCTTCTTTGATTCCTATCGAGTCTGCGTAATAGTTATTGCCTGAATTCATTGCATTTATCACGGCTTTTTTCAAATATTTTGGCGTGTCAAAATCAAACCTGTTAGGGTCGCCTATATTCAGGTATAGAACCTTCTTTTCTTTCTCGACCTGTTTTGCAATGACAGCTATATCTCTTATTGCGTATTTCACGTTCTTTGACCTTTCAGAAGCTTTTATCATAGTCGTCGACATCATTAATTTTCCCATTACTTTTAATATGTTTCGCCTAATTGTATGACAGATTTTCATGTACAGGCAAAAATATGTTTTGAGGGCATTTGAAGCGTTGAAGAAATTCAACAAAGAATACAGCCACCACGGGCTAGCACTGGCGCTCGGCTCCGAAAAGGCGATAACAGAAGTGACGTTTGATGTCACAGAGCATATCGCCAACAGCGGCAGCGAGCCGCGGCCTGAAATAAGAAAGCTGTTCAGGGATTATGGCAATACGCCTGTTCTTTTCAACAACGACATATACAAGGTTTTCAAGCTGATGACGAGCGGGAAAAGCCACGTTGATTCTTTGCTGTCTATAGACCAGAAAGGCTACATAATCAGGATCGACGGCTTCCTCGTTTCGCCTGCTGAGTTTTATCCGCAGATAAAGGACTACGATCCAGACTGGGGCACGCGCCACTGGAGTTGCGCAGCTGCGTCGTGCTTTGACGGCGTGACGACAATGGCTCTCAGCGAGGATAGAAAGACCATAACGACGTTCCACGACGGCCGTGTAATCGACGAGCTTTGTTATCGTCCTCAAAAGAAAAAGGATTAGTTCCTGATTGAAAATATTTTTATTCTCTCGACATTAAAACTACCCTTGAATCTGGTTTCTCATTCACTATTCTGTATGATGAGTACCGTTCAAACTCCTCCGCAAACTTCTGTATCTCTGCATGTAAAGGCATGTCTTCGTATTTCATACTGTGTCGAGATCCACCAACGGCCATGAAGGCTTTCGCCTCCACGAATTTAGCGCCAGATTTCTCTATTATTTCTGCGTAACCCTTCGGGTCGGTAAAATTCAGGCCTTTGGCTAACGTCAGCCTTATCACTGTGTTGCAATCAAATTTCCCAAGTAATTTCAACGATTTATTGACATTTTCCCAGAAGTTTTTTTCCATCGGGGCAGCACCCTTTTTGTACATTTCTTGGTTTGTACCATAAAATGAGATGTAGAGATTTGTAGGCTGGTGATCCAAAAGTTTCTCGATCATTTGAGGCCTTGTGCCATTGCTCACTAGGAATGCGGTCATCTTCCTGCCAATGATTTCATCGATAAATTCAGGCAAGTATGGATAAAGTGTTGGTTCGCCAGATAATGATATAGCAACGTGTTTCGGAGTCATTGCATTATTTAATTTATCACGATCGACATTGGGATTCCCGTAGAAGCCCTGAAGTATTTTCACCTGTGCATCAATGCAACCATTTAATACGCTAACAGGATCATCCCAGTCCTCCTTTTCCCTAGGCAGAACATAATCAAAATTTCTCCAGCACCATCTGCAATTCATCGAGCACATCAGCATCGAAGGTGACATCTGAATGCACTGATTTGATTCGATGTCATAAAATTTATTCTTATAACAGACATTTTTTCCTCGTATGCTTTCTCTTGTCCAGTGGCAAACTTTGATAGCAGAATGACGTCCCACAAATCTGTAGCCCATTTGTGTCGTCTTTTTTCGCATGAAGTCTAGTTTTTCGTCTATTTTCAGATCCAAATCTTTTGGTACCTCGAAGAACCCTTCAGGTATGCCGTTGCAGCTGTCGCAACTGCCCTGGTTTTCCTGGATGACCGGTATCATGTTCCCTGCTTTGGCTTAAAACTTTTTATAGCAAATTATGATCATGGGATTCAAGCAGAAGGTTGCAAAGATAACAGGCATAGACGCGAAGCTTATACCGTCGGGGTACCAGATTATCGGAGACATTCTGCTCCTGAAATTCATGAAAATAAAATCCGCGGACAAGAAAAAGAAGATAGCAGAAGCGATTGTAAAAATTCTTCCGTACGTAAAAACCGTGTGCGAAATACGCGAGGTCAGCGGCGAGTTCAGAGAGCCTGCTGTTGACATCCTATTTGGAGAAAGAACAGAGACTATCCACACGGAAAACGGTATAAAATACAGGATAGACGTGTCGAAAATCATGTTCTCAAAGGGCAACCTCACGGAAAGGTCAAGGATAATACCTATGGTGAAAGAAGGTGAAAATATAGTTGACATGTTCGCAGGCATAGGCTACTTCTCGCTTGGGCTTGCAAAGTTCACCAAAGCTAAGGAGATTCTATCAATAGAAAAAAACCCGGTAGCGTACAACTTTTTTGCCGATAACATAATGCTCAACAGCGTGAAAAACATAAACGCAATGCAGGGCGACTGCGCAATGGCTGCCATGTCGATCAAGGACTATGCAGACAGGATAATCATGGGATATTTCCCGGGCACAGAGGAATTCCTGCAGTACGCGTTGATGATGGCACACAGCCCGTGCACGATACACTTTCACAACATCTACAAAACAAAAGAGCTGTGGACAAAGCCGCTGCAGCAGATAGACTGTGCATGCAAGAGAGCTGGAATGATTTTTAAGATCAAAACAAAGAAGAAAGTGAAGTCCTATGCTCCCAGGGTGTGGCACGTTGCCGTAGACTTTGTTGTAACAAAAACAACAGAAGTTAAGGCAAAGCAATAGTCTGTCTTTTCTTTTTCCTTCCTGGACTTTCTTAGTTCAATTGAAGCTGAAGGCAATCTTTCTTTTACTCATAGATGTCTTTTTATTCATTTTTAACAGTCTAATCATTGATGAAGGTCAATTTGAAAGCAGCCGCTATAGTTGTAAGCATAGCGATACTTGCACTCCTTGTTGTCTACGCCGACCCTGCCAAGTTCGCGGCAATAGTCATGAAGAGCGATGCAACACTTCTGCTGGCGGCGCTGGCTGTCTCGACGATATCCATAATATTCCGCGTCATAAAATGGAAGGTTTTCTTTGACGACATAAAATTCTCTGATATATTGCCTGTCCAGATACTTGGGCTCACGATAAGCAACTTTTCGCCGGGAAAAATAGGCGAACCGGCAAAAGCAATAATACTCAAGCTGAAGAACGGCAAACCCGTGTCTTCAACACTGCCGTCGATAATATGGGAAAGAATACTGGACGTTCTTGTGCTGCTTATACTGGCAATAATCAGCCTGTACTCGTTCACACACCTGGGCGGAAATTTCTACATAGTCAGTCTGGCTGCGACTATAGTATTTGTTTTGCTGCTCGTCATAGGCATACTTGTTTTATACAGCAAAAGATTCTGCAACATGTTCTTTGCCTTCCTCAGGAGGCTGCCTGTACTGAACAGGATATCAAAGAATTTCATCGAGACTTTTCAGGAAACAAAGATAAAGAAAAGAAAGCTCGTATATTGCTTTGTTTTCACGGCACTGGCGTGGGTTCTTGAAGGATTCATCATGCACTATGCATTTCTGTCAATAGGTGTGAACCTTAACCCGTTCGTGCTTGCAAGCGTGTTTGCGCTTGCGACAATGATCGGCATCGCAACAATACTTCCAGGCGGGCTCGGGTCAACGGACGTAGTGCTGGCGATATTCCTTTCGTACTTCGGTGTCGGGACGACGGTTGCAATAACTGGCATACTGCTTGCAAGGTTCCTGTCAATCTGGTATCTTAACCTTCTTGGCGGTTTATCCTTTGTATACCTGTCGAGAAAGCTGAACATAAGCATGAAGTCGATCCTAAAGTAAATCATATTATGTCATCAAAATGATGGACACAAACAAATTCTTTAGAGTACTTTGCAGGTTTTCTTGAACTATATTTTGACTTTAGAACAAGATATTTTATTCCAAATAACCTGGCAGATTTAAGAACTTTTTCATCATTTTCCACCAGAAGTGTTTTATCTTTGTCAAATTTTATTATTTTATTTAGGCGCTTCCAGAATGTTGTGTCGTGCTTAGATTTATTGATTTCATTTTCACTATGTATAGAATCAAAATAATTTCCAATTCCTATCTTATTTATTTTGAAATGCATATCCTTCGGATAGGCTGATGTCACAAGGCGAATCTTCTTTTTATGTCTTTTCAGAAACTTTAGGAATTTCAATGTATGAGGATGGAGCTTTATCATATGTCCTATGCTGTATCTTATCTTCCACATATCTATGGCAAGTTTCTTTTCCCAGAAATCGAGATTTCCCCATTCTTTAGTTCCCTCTTTCTCTTTGTACATTTTATGGAGTATCTGACTGGCTTCTTTTGTTGAAATATAGTGTTTCTTTGCATATTCCTGAGGCACTTTATTGTCCCAAAAAATATCCTCATGATACTGGTCGATAAGCGTACCGTCCATATCTAGAAGAACAGTATCGATTTTATTCCAGTCAATTTTGCTTTTATTTATTGGATTCATAGTATTCCTATGACTAATACAGCTAAAAAGTTTTATGACGCCACTGCAAAATTATATGACAGCAGGCACGACAATGATACGGCAAGATATCTGAGGAAAAGAGAAAACAAGATGATAAAAAAATATGCCCGCGGCAAGGTCATAGATATCGGATGCGGAACCGGCTGTCACCTGGATGCGGAACGGACTGGAATTGATATTTCATATAATATGCTGATGGAATGCAAATCGTGCAAAAACCTGATTCAGTCAAGAGCAGAGGAGCTTCCAGTAAAAACCAGTGTCTTCAACACTGCAATATGCATGTTCTCTACCCTGAACCTTTGTGATGCTGACAAAGCTACAGAAGAGATGAATCGAATACTGAGGAACAATGGTATCGCAATAATTTCAGTCTCTAGTGTGCGTGGCGGTGAAAAAAAGACAAAAAACATGCGCATAGAAGGGTTCCGCATGAAAATCAACACATTCACGAAAAAAGAGCTCATAGATTTGTTCAGGAAAAACGGATTCGAATCACTGGAATTCCACGGGATGTTCAAGTCACAGAAACCGTATTGGGGATGGTACAGGAATTTTTCGCTATGTGAAAAAATAAAGCTGTTTCTTGACAAGCTTCCACCCAGTTCAAGAGGAAGGATGTATATTGCAGCCTTCAGAAAATTATAGGATCTGGAAATCCATCCTGTATTTCCATATGCTCGGGCCGTAAGGCAGGACTTTCCTTGTTTCCAGTATCTTTATCTTCCTTTTCATGTTTCTTGCAATGTCCCTGACGCGCTTCTTCCAGTTGTTCACCTTGTCCTGATTCTCGAAGAAGTAGAAATGACAGACGCCTTTTGGTTTCAGACAATTGATTGCATCGCGGATGTATTCGGAAGCTGTCTCCGGCAGCGGCATAAGCACGCGGTCAAACTGTCCTGAGAATTCTTTTGACTTTTCTGCAACGTCGCCAAGCACGACGTCTACGTTGTCAAGCTTGTTCATCTTTACGTTCTTTATGAAATACTCTGTAGCAGCAGGGTTTATTTCTATACCCACTACTTTGTTCACTTTCTTTTTCTTTGCTATCTCTATTGCGAACGGCCCTACACCTGCAAAAAATACCATGACAGATTCCCCGTCATTAGTCTTTTCTAATATGCGCTGGCGTTCTGTGCTTTC
>JACPVU010000088.1 GCA_016191585.1 archaeon | reverse complement strand
GTCGGCTCCTATATCATCGCCACCGAGGAACTGCCGCCCGAGATCGCCGCCTCGCTCTCACCGAAGAACCGCTCCTTCGCCGACACGCGCCGCGTGCTCACTTATTATCGCATGTCGCCGGACGGTGCAACGGTCTTGCAAAGAACTTCCTCGCGCCCGGCTGGAGAACAGGCTGGCTTTCAATAACAGACCGCGACCAGAAAATGACAGAAGCAAAAGATGCCATGATGCAGCTCGGCCGAGCACGCCTTTGTTCAACAACACCGATGCAGTTTGCAGTCAAGCCTGCGCTGGAAAAAAAGAGAACCCACATGAAAGCAACTATGAAAAAACTCCGCATCCGCAGGGACCTTACTTTCAAAAGAATAAACGAGATCGACGGCCTGAGCCTTGTCAAACCGAAAGCAGCTTTCTACGCCTTCCCGAGAATAAACTTCAGCGTTGACGACAAGGAATTTGTTATCGGATTACTGAAAGAAGAGGGCGTTGCAACTGTTCACGGATCAGGTTTTGACATGTCCAGCCACTTCAGGATTGTCTATCTGCCTTCTGAGAAAATACTGAACAAGGCCTTTGACAAAATCGAGAAGTACGTCAAAAAGGTAAAGAAATGATTTTTCCAGTTTTTGTCTGTTAACACATACTAGAATACTTATCTTCTATGCTAAACATACCAACTTCAATGAATGCCGTCCTCATTCTATAATTTATTTTTTGTCTTTCTGTAAGATTACAATTGTCTGGATATTTACCAGAGTCAATAATTCTGTCGATATCTTCTTCTGTAAGTATGTTTTTACCTTCCGGCATTCCGAAGCAATCCACGAAATCTTTACAAAGCTTACTTACATATTCTTTGAATGTCATAACTACACCCTTCAACTAATAATAAAAACAAAGTATTAAAATGTGAAAATGTGTTCTCATTCTTTCAAGACTAATTCTTAGCTTATAAGCGTATTCTTCAATTATTATTATGTACCACCCGGGAAAAGTCGTGAAAATACTTGCGCCCAAGGACAGGAACATAGTGTCTTCTGATTCAAGTATACAGGCGGTTGTCAGGATGTGGGACGAAAACCTATTTACTTTCTTGATAGACAGCAAAATAGCAGCAAAAGTCAAGGAAGACGATGTTGTTTTTGTGGACTACACGCCGATGCAGAACTCACCAATGCCGAGGCACGTTATAGTGAAGATCGTGCGCGGCGACACTGCAAAAACAGTCTGGGACAACTACAAGAAATACTACGCGCGCCAGATGACGATAAAGAACGCGATGCAGGAACAGATGCACGACCACGACGATTACATGGGTTAAATTACTTGATTTTTCTGTAGGTTTCATCAAACTTCTTTGCCATATTAAAGTCATTCATCGACAGGCCGTTTGCCGAGTGTGTCCATAGGTCTATATTTACCTTGTTGTATACCCACGTAGCTACAGGATGATGACCTTCTCTGCTAGACGCCTTTCCCATGGCGGCAAAGAATTTTAGTGCTGTCCTGTCGTTATCAAATACGTATTCCTTTGTTATTTTCTTTCCGTCGGTCTTCCAGTCTTTTAGTTTATACATGTTTTTCCTGATCGTCTTCATGTCTAGCGGCTTCCCAAGACCTTCGCAAGGGGCGCATTTCTTCTTAGATTTTTTCATAACACCATTAGCTTAGGCAAAGTATAAATCAATTAATGACCAGCATTCTACAGATAACTATGATAACAATACTCAGGCTTGGCCATCGGCTAGGCAGGGATGACAGGATATCAACACACTGCGGACTCGTTGCCCGTGCATTGGGTGCTGACTCGATAATATATTCCGGCGAGAAGGACGACAAGATGATGGAATCCGTGAACGACGTATCGAAGAGGTTCGGCGGTAAGTTTTCGGCAACGTACGAGGAGAATTTCAGAAATGTCATTAAAAGTCACAAGAAAAAACACTATTCTGTCGTTCACTTGACCGTCTACGGGCTGCAAGTGCAAAAACAGATGAAAAAAATAAAGTCAAACAAAAAAATACTTGTCGTCATCGGCGGCGAGAAGGTTCCGGGAGAAGTCTACCAGCTGTCGGATTACAATGTTGCAGTCACAAGCCAGCCGCACAGCGAGGTGGCTGCTTTGGCCATATTTCTCCGCGAATATCTCGGGAAAAAATCCTTGGAGAAAAAATTCACCAAACCAAAGATTGCAATCATCCCGCAGGCAAAAGGCAAGAAAGTCATAGGAAAGAAATAGCCCCGGGCAGATTCGAACTGCCGTCAAAGGTTGTCTTCAAACTTTCCGTTCTGATTAAACTTTTTTGAAAAGTTTACCAAAGACCCTTATGCTTGACCACTACACTCCGTGAAGATTACAAATCATATAACCTTCTCCACGGGGCTATTACAGGGCTGATAAAAATAATCTTGGAACAAAACTTTAAAGCATCATTTTTTTAGTGACACAAGAAATTCTTGAAATAGCTGTGTATCTGATTTTCCGAAGGCTTTCTTGAAAGTTTGTCTGTAATGGTTCTTATTTTTCTTTTTTGAATAAACATCCATGAATTCTATGACCTTTCTATCAGAATATTTTTTTGAAATAAATCTGGTGAAGTTTGCCCACACAGGATATCTTGGAATATGGCCTTTCTTAAAGTTCTTTTTGATGTACTTGTAATCCAGTATGTCTGAACGCACATTATACTCATAAATTATATCAAGAAGTTTCCTCTTATTTAGCAAAAATCCATTACTCACGTGACATGGCAGACCCTCCATAAGCCAGCTTGGTGTCCACGTTTTATAGAAAGAATACCAGAAAACGTGGGACATCTCGTGCGTACAAATTTGCTGAAAATCTCTGTTTTTCTGCCTTTTTCTGGCAATGAATTCAGGACTCATAATGACGATATTTCTATTGTCAGTAACAACTGCGGTAAACAATTTTTGATAGTATTTTCCAGATTCTTTCTCAAACTCTTTTTCATTATCACAGATTATTATATTGAATCTTTTAGGAGTCTTATAAAAAAACCTCTTATTTATTTTGAATGCATTGGAAAAATATCTTACTATAGATCTGTCTAGCGATTTGTTTCTATGAATTGTTGCAAACCCTGTTTCCAGCTTATTTCTTTTCATGAGTATAACTGTCAAGCCGAGAATTTAAGATTTAAATAAGTGTGAACCCAGAATTATAGCGGTGCGTTGTATGCACGGTGGATCACAAACAATACGATAGAACTGATTCTTTACCAGTTTTAGCATCGGCGCTCTGTGGTGAAAATAATGAAGATACTTTTGATACACAGTGATTTTATTGAATACGAGCCAAAGAAGAAGGCTATAGAATCCGCTGAGAAACTGGTAAAGAGCAAGGTCCGCGTAGAAGACTGCCTCGTTGTTTTCTGCTCGGCAGAAGACGGCGACAGCATGGATGTCGTGAAGCCGACCATAGAGAACATAAAAGACGTTGCTAACCAGGTAAAGGCAGACCGCATAGTTGTCTATCCGTTCGTTCATTTATGTTCAAAACCAGCATCACCGTCTGTAGCGCTCCAGATTGTGAAAGCAATCGAGGAAGGGCTGAAAGATAGTTACGAAGTGTATCGCGCGCCGTTCGGATGGTACAAGGAATTCACATTAAAATGCAAGGGACATCCTCTTTCAGAATTATCAAGAGAGATCGCGGCAGGAAAGGAAAAGGACGTGTCGGAAGCTGTGAAGAAAGAACCAGAACTGAAGTCAGAGTTCTTCATAATCGAGCCGTCAGGAGCAGAGCATAAAATAGAGATCAGGGACGGAAAAGTAATTGGATTTGATTTCTCAAAATATGAAAAGCTCGGGAAGCTTGTGAACTACGAGATGGCAAAATCCCACATTGTCGACAAGGAACCGCCGCACATAGGAATAATGAAGAGGCTGGAACTTGTAAACTACGAAGACGCGAGTGATCCAGGCAATTTCCGCTACATGCCAAAGGGGCGCCTCATAAAATCCCTGTTAGAAGATTTTGTAACAAGGGAAACAATAAAACACGGCGCAATGGAGGTCGAGACCCCGATAATGTACGATTATGAGCACCCGGCGCTGAAGAGCTATCTGAACAGGTTCCCTTCACGGCAGTATACCATACAGACTCCAAACAAGAAAGTCTTCCTCAGGTTCTCGGCGTGCTTCGGACAGTTCCTGATGGCACACGACTCAAATATTTCTTACAGGAATCTTCCGCTGTCTATGTACGAGCTTACAAAATACAGTTTCCGTGTTGAGCAGCGCGGCGAGATAGCAGGGCTCCGAAGGTTAAGGACATTCACGATGCCCGACTGCCATGCTTTATGCAAAGATATTACGCAGGCAAAAGATGAAATGCAGAGAAGGTTCGAGCTTGCAAGGACAGTCGTGGAAGGCTCCGGACTGTCGATCAGCGACGATATGGAGTTTGCAATCCGGGTAGTCAGGGACTTCTATGAGGAAAACAAGGACTTTGTGCACGCAATAATAAGAAAATGGGGCAAGCCTGCATTCGTCGAGATATGGGACAAGAAATTCTTCTACTTCATCTTCAAGTACGAATGGAACTTCGTAGACGCCCTGGACAAGGCAGCTACACTGACAACAGACCAGATCGATGTCGAGAACGCAGAACGTTATGACATCCGCTTTATCGACAGCGACAACAAAAAGAAATTCCCTGTTATCCTGCATTTGTCGCCTTCAGGCGCAATAGAGCGCGTTATGTACGGACTGCTTGAAAAAGCTTATATGCAGCAGCAGGCAGGAAAGAACCCGACGCTGCCGATGTGGCTTTCACCTACACAGATCAGACTATGTCCTGTAAACGACTCTTTCATCCCGTTTGCTGAAAATATTTCCGAGCAGTTGGAGAAAGAAAATATACGTTCAGACATTGACGACAGGACAGAATCAATAGGAAAAAAGATTCGCGACGCAGAGATGGAATGGGTGCCTATAATTGTAGTCCTTGGTGAAAAGGAGCGCGACAGCGGACAGCTGCCTGCAAGGTTCAGGGAAACCGGAAAGGTTGAAAATATGGCAATAAAAGACCTGGTGAGATCCGTTACAGACAAAACAAAGAACTTTCCGTATAAACAATTGTCGTTGCCGAAATTGCTGACAAAAAGACCTGTCTTCAACTGAGCAAGCAAATCCGAGCTATGCATTTATAGTTCACATTTATGGAACATGGCCATATTTCTTGTGCGCTGTTTCTGCTGTCATCACTTCGGTGACTTTCACAATTTTGCTGCTTTCTTCTACGACGTAAAAAGCCCTGTAATCGCCAATGCGCATGCGGAAGGCGCTCTTTGAGGTGCCTTTGATTTCTTTTTTGTCGCCGAAACCTTTTCCAGGAAAGGGAGATTCTCTAAGGGTCTTCAATGTTTCTTTTATATTTTCTGCCCTGCGCTTGTCAAGGGATTCAATATATTTCAGGGCGTCTTGCTCGACGAGGACTTTCCACATCAGCCCAACTCCGTGAATCTGCCCGACCTCGCTATCCTGTGCTGCGTTTCCACAAAGTAATCGTTTTTCAGCGCCTCTTCATAGAACCTGACAAGTCTTTCTATAAGCGTGTCATATGTGTCTTCCATGGTGCCTATACTCTTGAGCCTGTTCCTTGTCTTGTCTTCTATCTGTATCGATGTTTTCGACATACATATAATCATAATAGATGACTATATAAAACTATTGTTTATCTATAATTGTACAGTTGCATTCCATTACTCGTTTGTTCGGACTCTGCAACAGTTGTGGCCCAAAAAATAAATTACATAGAAATTACTATTGAACTGCATCAGGTTTTTATACACTTTCTCTTATCATCCTTGACAGGTTTGTCTGCATATCCCTGTCTACTATGCCTGCGAACAGCCCGAAATTTGCTCTGAGGGCGTTCAGGTCGTGTTCTTTTTTCTTCCTGATATTCATCAGATTTGCAAGTTTTGTGTGAAGCTTGCTTATTTCATCGTCTAAAAGCGACATCTCACCCTCGAGCCTTACCATCTCGTTTCGCATCTCGTCTTCTAGCGGCATACTTAACACCAAAAATGGATTTGTGCAACAGTGATTCCTTCATCCACACCCAATATTAATAAGTCATGAGAGAATTTAAATCTGATAGTTTGTCGACACTGTCAACTTAAGAGGCATTGGCCGTTGCTAATGCCCCAGAAAGGACTGTTACCGACAGATAACAATCGTTAAGTTGACAGTATCTAATTTGTCAGTAATCGGCAACTTTTCTTGCTATGACCTCAGAAGCTACTTGCATCAGTCTTATCCCGTTTTTTTCCTTTCTTGTAGCACTAGGCACTTCCCAATAATTCAATATTTTCCACGACGGGTCTTTGTAAAGTGTCTCTAAATATCCGGGGCAGAGAAATCCGTTTGTTTTTGTTTTCTTTCCCTTGAAGGCTTCCCCCTCTGTCGTGAACGTAGCTATGAGGTTCAGGCCGCCGCAGCACGTTGCATCCTGGATTTTTTCTATCATTTTATAAGCGTCAGATTGTGGAAGAAAATGCAGCATGCCTTCGCATATTATCGCGTCCCATTCCCTGTCAAACACATAATCCGTTGCCGATATGCAGTAAGCTTTTGCCGGAAGATTTTTTTCAGCCGCAAACATATTGAACTTTTCTACTGCTGCAGGATCAGCGTCAATACCAGTTACGTTTAACCCCTGTTCTGCGAATATTAGCGAGGACCTTCCGTAGCAGCATCCTATGTCCAGTGCATCTTTGCCCTTCAGGTATTTTGCGTATTTTACAAACACCTCGTCTATCTGTTTCAACTGACTAAAATCATTCCACGATTTGACTCCGTCGAGCATTCTGTTCATGGTAATCAGAGATTTTTTGCCATATATATTCCGTCGAAAGCATATCCTAATTTCTTGTAGTAATCGCGCACACCTATTCCGGATGTGACAAATATTTTCTCGCACCCATTCGTATGCGCTATTTCTTCTGCCTTTGCCATCAGCATTTTTCCGACGCCTCTATGCTGTGTATGAATGCTTTCGTGACCTATAGGTGTGGATTCACCGTATACGTGCAGTTCGCGTATCCTGGCAGTTTCGTTGTCGATTCTCAGCCTTGCGAAACCAAGAAGAAGGCTGTTTTTTACGTCTTCGTAACTTATGAAAAATTCCCTGCCGCCGGATGCATCGTATTCATCTACGATCAGGCTAGCGTTTTCCGGTTTTTTATTGTTTAATCCGACTTCTCGGCATCTTATGCAGTTGCATTTTATATCCAGTTTGCCCATCCTGATTTTTGCCAGCTGCCTCAGATTTGTAGTGGATGCACCTGCCTCTGATTCGTGTTCTGAAATGTCACGCATAATTCTTTTTATTCTTACATACCTAGGTACGATTTTCTTTATCTCTATGAGAAGATCAATTGCCTGTTCTTTTGTAAGAGGATGATATTTACCGGATTTCCATAATTCGTAGAGGCCTGTGTTTGGCAGAACCAATACTGGGTATATCTTTAATTCGTCTATTCTATATGAGGGATCAGAAAAAAGCTGCTTGAATAATTCTATTTCTTTTTTTTCGTCTATTTCACCAAACAGACCTGTCAGTCCGGGCATCCAGTGCGCTGTGACCTTCAGGCCGGATTTCTTTAGGAGTTCTATTGCTTTCTTGTTTTCGTTTGTGCCGTGCCCGCGATTTATCCTTTCCAGTATTTCATCTGAAGTGGATTGTACGCCTAACTCCAATCTCGTACAGCCTAATTCAAGCATCTCGTCTACATGGCGTTTGCTGCAAAAGTCTGCGCGTGTCTCTATTGTCAATCCTATGCAGCGGTTTTCTGCAGATTCATTTTTTGCCTGCGATTTTTCTAGTGTATCCGATATCTGGTTGTTCATTGCGTCCAGGCAGTTTTTCACGAAATTTTCCTGGAATTCAAAAGGCATTGCAGTGAATGTGCCACCCATGATTATGAGTTCGCACTTGTCCGTGGAATGACCGATGATGTGCAGTTGTTTTAACCTGTTTGCAACCTGTAGATAAGGATCGTAATTGTTCCTGACAGCGCGCATCGTCGTCGGCTCACTACCTGTATAACTTTTTGGTACAGGAATCATTGTTCCGTTTATCGGTGCAGTACCCTGCGGGCAGTATATGCACGATCCAGGGCAGGAAAAATATTTTTCGCCGGGCCCGATCCACATCACGGAAATATTTGCAACACCAGACGACGTTCTGATAGGCTTTGTCTTGAAGAAATTTTTTAGTAGTTCATAGTTCTTGTCGTTCTTATCAACAAATTGGAATATTTCAACGTTCTTTATTATCTTTCCTATTTCGTGACTGCGGGCTATCACGAGCTTTTCGTTTTCGAAATTATTTCTTGTTATCCTGCCGTCCAGTATGCCGGAGATTATCTCGTTGCATGCATCCCTCAGATCGTCAGTCTTATCAAGTGTTGAATACCCCATATTTACCACACGAATATTACTATGAAAATTTTATTAATACCCCAAAACAAATAGAAATCATGATAACACCAGTGGAAGCGGATATAATCATAAAACTCGTAATCGCGGCATTTCTGGGCGGCATAGTAGGCTTTGAAAGAGAGATACACAACCATCCGGCCGGTCTCCGTGTCCATGCACTTCTTTGCATCGGGTCTGCCCTGTTCACGGCGATATCGATATCGTACAGCGCTACTTTGCCACTGGCCCTTGCCGGCGGCATAGTAACAGGGATAGGGTTCCTTGCGGCCGGCATTATCTTCAGGTCGGAAAACAAGGTTCACGGCCTGACGACCGCAGCGGAAATGTGGGTGATGGCGGCTGTCGGCATCGCGGTCGGCGTCAGCATGTACTATGCGGCCTTTGCAGCAACCCTGATTATCCTCGTGGTCCTTGTGCCGCTGAAGAGATTCGAGAGGGAAGAGCCTATCGGAAGGCCAGGAAAAAGAAAGAACTAAAAATGAATAGGAAAATACCGGTTATACTAATTCTAAACTTCTATATTTTTTCCCTATCCAAATTGTTGACGGTGCACAATTCGGGTCTTCCAGTACTTCGTACGAAGGTTTCTGGACTATTTATGAATATTCTGGATGGTTCCCACTCATGGTTGCTTCTACTTGTTTCCTTATTACGACGGAATATTGCGAGTCTTGAATTAGTTCATAACCTTTGTCAATCACTTCTTTTTTCAGTTTCATATTTAGTCACAATTTATACAATAAGAAGAAATTTTATAAGCTTATTTTTAATCGCATACGTTGTCATAAGTAAATAAATTAGAAGAAATCAGAACAAATTTACTTCACAGGCTTTGCGTGGTGCCAAACGAGCTCGAACATCGGCTCAAAGACAGCTGCAGATGCGTGCGGGCTTTGTGTCCAAAGCGAAACATCCTGGGTCGGGTGCGTCTTCACGTCGTCTGTGAGACCTACGATGAATTCCTGGCCGTCGACAACATAGAATCTTCCGGCAAATTTCTGGATAAGCTCCGCGTTTTCTATGTCTCTTATCTGCGCATATTTAGAGAGCAACTTTGCCACGTCTGCTGTGTTTTTTGTTATCGGAGCTGCTATCTGTATTTTTACTCCAGAATCATAAGCCTTCTTCAGTATTGAACCATGACTTTCTAT
>JACPVU010000087.1 GCA_016191585.1 archaeon | reverse complement strand
ATTTATTATAATAAGCTTAAATAGTTTTTGCTCCAATCTTTTAATGGGTTTTGAAATGAAAGTTGTATGCTTTGATTTCGACGATGTCATCGGGAATAAAAATACGCTCAGAAAATTTCTCGGGCTGTACAGCAAGAAGACGACAGAACTTGAATATATGCTCAAGCTGCTAGAAGACAACAAGCACCCGAAAAAATTCTTTAAGGATGTTACAGAAGGCGCAAAATTATTCAAGGGTATTCCATACGAGTACGTGAAAAAAATATCCAATGTGATAGGAATTAACAAAAACGTAAAAATAACGCTGAAAAAAATCAAGTCCATGGGATACAAAATTGTTATCATAAGCACGACAGACGAAGGAATGATAAGGAGATTTCTGGAGAAAAATGGAATAGGCAAATACATCGACCATATATACGCCGCGAAGGTCGGGGTGAAAAACGGCTTCCTCACAGGCACGATAAAGGGGGGTGTAATAAGGACCGAGAAAACGGGCGTCGTGAAAAAAGTTGAACATTTGTACAAGACTAAAAAGAAAGACATAACCTATATCGGCGACGGTATGACAGACCTGCCGATAATGAAGTGCGTCAGCAAAGGCATCCTCTTTAATCCCAATGCAATAACTATAGCAGAGGTCATGACAGACAAAAAACTCATTAAGATGAAGGATGAAAACAGGCTGTTTATCGTCAAGGACAAGGACATGAGCAAGATTCTGGAATTTATCGACTAACTTGCAGGCTTCTTTCTAATTTGTTATTTCTTTAAGGTAGTTATAATAGATAGATTTATAAACAATTTAGCCAACAAGATTGACATGAACCATGAAGAATATTTGCAGTTAATGAAATCCGTATCTAGTTTTGGAAAACGGCATGGATTAAATATTGATAAATTATATAGAGACAATTATACATCAACTGACTATGAAAACTGGGTAATTTCAGTTTCCTGGAAAACACGTCTTGATAATAGTAATATACTTTATTCTCATGAAGATGAATACAGTTCTGATTTTGATACACGTCTAAAGTTTCCAATAGTAGTTGGACCTAGAAAGCAAATTGATAAATACAGGATAATGTCCGAGGAGAAATGCGCCGAGTATTTCAGTAAAAAATCCATTGCGTCTAATGGTTTTGTCCAACCATCGCCAGAATTTCTTGCCTTAAGCACTGTAGAAAAAGTTGAGTATACGTTACATGAAGCATTTCATAATACATCTAAACTATTTTTCGGAAATAAACAAGATAACTTGCCACCTGCATATGAAGAAGCCTCGGCTTTAACTATTGGATATGTTGGTTGTGTTCACTATTTTGACTTGACAGATCTGAAACCACAAGCAATTGCCCATTGCCAAAAGTATCTGAATCTTGCCAGACTGGTAAACGGTTTTTATAACGAATTAAACGAAGTTTTAGGGTTTAGGATAGGAGAAGATAAGAGCATTATTCAAAATGACCAAAAAATGCAAGAAAGAGAGGAGTTATTAGAAAGGGCGAAAACCAAATTAGGAAATGAGTTGGGAGGTCCTATAAATAACGCTTTTTTTATTTATTGGAATTATTTCTATGAAAAACTAGAAAAAATGCATGATAAAGTCAGGGACCTAAAAGATTTCGGAGAAGTTGTCCAAAGGTTGAGGACGTTTGACAGATGGTATTGAACTAAGACTTGACATTGCATCTTAAAAAACAATTATTCAAATTTTAATGCTTTGAAATGAGTATTAACTCTTATGATATCTCTTGGAATCGAATCGACGGCACATACGTTCGGAATAAGCATCACATATGAGGAGAAAATATTGGAATTCATTTCTTAATAAAATCACGTATCAAGATGCTTTAACTTGTCAAGCATGAATAACGGATCCAGTTTATATGCCAGGGAGCTTTCTATCACGCAGGAAACGTTGCATAAGTTGCATTTTTCCGATTGTTTGCAGAATCTCTTGAAATCGTCGCTGCTGAAAATTTCCTTGAAACTCTTCTCCTTTATATTTCCCCATGGATTTTTCCGGAATTCACAGGAGAAAATATTTCCGTGTGCATCCACGGTTATGTAGAATTTTGGGGCGTGACACACATATTTCTTCTTCACGGCAAAATTTTTTATATATTGTACAGAGTTGACAATCTTATACCCGGATTTCTTGTATTTTATGATTCTTGAAAATGCTGTTCTTAATTCTTCACTATCAGGCTGCAGGTGCTCGTTATATCCTTGTATAATTTCCATGGGTTCGAAAGCTATCAGAATACCAAGATCTCTTGAAAGTTCAATTAATCCATCTATTTTGCCGAGGTTCAGTTTGCTCACAGTACAATTTATGATTATCTTGGTATCTGTTTTCCTGTTTTTGTACGCCACGATCCCTTCTATGGCGCGTTCTCTCATTCCCTTCACACCACGCATCTCGTCGTGCAGTTCATCGTTCGCGTCTATGGACACGATCAGAAAATCTGTAAAACGTGCGATCTCGTCACACCGGTCTTTCAGGAAATATCCGTTCGTTATGACTGTCGTGGATATTTTCTTGTTCTTTGCATAATGCAATATCTCTGGCAAATCTTTCCTCAGAAGCGGCTCTCCTCCCCAGGCAACATATCCGGATATCCTGGCTTCCTTTGCCTTGTCAAGCATCCTGAAAATCTCTTCTTTTGTCATGTCGTCTTTGTGCTCACGTGTTTTCTTCCATAGATTGCACGTCTTGCAGCGGGCATTGCACATTGATGTGACGAGGTGTGTAACTACCATCGGCGAGCGCGATACGTATCTGTTTATAAAAAGATCCGGAATGTTTGAATATAGCTGCGAATGCATGGTAATTGCCCGCTGTTGTTTGCTTACAATACTTTTCAAGCTTTTTAATATGCTCACGATCTTTTATTCATGATTACAATGTTATCCCTTGGGATTGAGTGCACCGCGCATACTTTTGGAATAGGCATCACAGACGGGGAGAAGATACTGGCCGACGCGAAAGATATGTACAAGCCTGAGAAAGGCGGCATACATCCGATAGAAGCAAAGATTCATCATGAAAATGTGAAGGAAAAAGTGCTGGAAGAAGCATTGAATAAGGCAAAAGTTCACCTAAATGACATAGATATATTCTCTTATTCAGCAGGTCCCGGACTTCCGCCGTGCCTCAAAGTAGGCGTGGAATTTGTTTCAAAAATTTCCGGGAAAAAACCTGTTTTTGCAGTCAACCATCCTGTTGCACATATAGAGATCGGGAGATTCCTTGCCAAGTGCAATGATCCTATTGTAATCTATGTATCAGGCGGGAACACGCAGATAATAGGTTACGCAGCTGGTAGGTACAGAGTCTTTGGTGAAACAGAAGACATAGCAATTGGAAATGCAATAGACACGTTCATGAGAGAAGTAACAGACAACGCCGGCTTCGGCGGGCCAATGATGGAGAAGCTTGCAGAAGGCGGAAACTACATAGAGCTGCCGTACGTAGTCAAGGGTATGGACCTGTCGTTCTCTGGCATACTTACGTCTGCAACGCAGAAATGGAAAAAGGAAAGTATAGAAAAAAGCGAGCGCGATCGTTCTGTCTTACTTTCTGACTTATGTTTTTCATTCCAGGAGACTTGCTACTCGATGCTGACCGAAGTGACTGAACGTGCATTGGCTCATGCAGGCAAGACAGAAGTTCTTGTAACAGGCGGAGTAGCTGCTTCAAAACGCCTTAGGGAAATGCTTGATATCATGTGCAGAGAGCGTGGTGCAAAACTTTTCGTGTGCCCTGTCGAATATTCGGGCGACAATGGTGCAATGATATCTATAACAGGATTGCTAATGAAAAATTCAGGACAAAAGTCTGCAGATAAAATAGACTTCAACCCAAAATGGAGAACAGACGAAGCTGAAATAACATGGATGGATTGACATGAAAGAAGAGCAAAAAGGATTTCTCTTTGTAATAGTCTCGATGACTTTAAGCGGCTTCTTTGGTGTTGCGTCGAGACTGATAAGCATAAATCCATTGACAATACTCTTCTTTTTCCAACTGACAGGCGCCATAACGCTTTTTATTATGATCGCGGCAAGAAGGCAGAGTTTCTCGCCAAAGGACAAGATAAAGCTAATCTTTGCAATGGCGGTAATAATCACTATTTCAGACTTTGCATTTTTCAATGCAGTAAGGATGACCACAATAGCAAATGCCGCATTCGTAAAATACATGGCACCTATTTTCATAATAATTTTTGTACCATTCTTGATTAAGGAGCGCTTTGAAAAACGAAGCGCCTATGCAATAATCCTAGCAGTAATTGGTCTGGTACTTATGCTCTATCAGAGCGGTCTGACATTGACGGCAGACCTGACTGGCATACTGCTGTCACTAGTCACAGCAATTACGCTTGCGTTATTCATAATCCTGATTAAGAATATTACAAAGAAGGTTTCCACACTAGTTATGACATTTTACCGTTTTGTTTTTGGAACAATAATTCTGTCGCCGCTGTTCTTCACTAATATGCCAATGCTAAACTTGAATACATTAATTGTGCTTGTTGCCTTTGCTATAACATTTGCCGTGATAATGACATTAATCCATATGGAAGGCATAAAGAGAATAAAGGCACAACACGCCGGCATACTTGGCTACATGGAGCCTCTCTCTGCAGCTGTGTTCGGAACAATCATATTCAGCGAGGTACCAACACTGTTGACATTGATAGGCGGCTTGATGATTCTCGCCAGCGTCTACTTTACAATCAGAAAATCCTGATTATTTAAGATTTTTTTCTAATTATTCGATATGACAAACAAGTTCATTGTTCCGACCGTTGCCGGCATACTTATAGCGGTTTTCATTTATGCAAATCTTTACACGAGCTTTGGCGTAGAAAAAGGTATTTGTAATGGAATAGAAGACTGCAAGAATCTTTCCCATGTACAATGCACAGGCCAGTGGATATGCGAACGCAGGCAGTGCGGGTGGGTTTGCACGTCGGACAGCATAAAAACAGGTCCCGGATTGAGCGGCGCGACCGTCGAATGCATCGATGACAGCAACTGTACTCCAGGCAATTGTCCTGACAATACAACGTACAAGAGATACAGCTGCCAGGCCAACACGTGCACAGAAATAAAATACTTCGCCGACCCGTGCAAGTATAGGTAGTGATCACATGACCGATATAATCAAGATATCTGACAAAAATGCACTTACAAAGGCAGCTGACATACTTTCCTCTGGCGGAATAATAGTATATCCGACAGAGACAAGTTATGGATTAGGTGTTGACGCCACAAACGACAAGGCGGTAAAAAAGAACATTGCATTAAAGAAAAGGACCAAGAGCAAAAAAATATCCATAGCATTCTCGGACCTGAAAATGGCACAAAAGTATCTT
>JACPVU010000086.1 GCA_016191585.1 archaeon | reverse complement strand
TGCATTTCTTGAATAATTTCAGGAAATCGTCTCGAGTCATATCGGTTTTGAGCTTAATTTTTTCTGGCATCTGAATTTGTAACTAGTAAGCTCCCACTACATAACCCCGCCTTCCACAAATATCTGTGAAAGTTCATGTTCTAGTTGTAATGCAGGATTCAATCCCTGAAGTTCCCAACTTGCCATGATGGATGTCATGGTTTCATGGTCTTCTCTGCCACGCTCGGAACGCAGGCTACCACGCAGCCTGCGTAGTATGACCTGTGGTCTCAATCCCCGTTCAGCGCGATTGTTTGTCGGCTCTACGCCAGATATGCGGATACAGGTAAACCAATCCTCGCGATACCTGCGCAGCCGCTTAAAGAGCCTCGCGCAGCGAGGCTCTTTGGGAATGTTCGTTGTCAAGTTGTCTAGATATTCCAGGCATGTAGCATATTCAAATTCTCGAATATCTGGTGGATGGTCGCTTTTCAGGAAATCCTTCATGCGACCATAACAAGAAATAAGTTCCGAATGCAGAAGTTTTCCTTCTTCGGTTTCCTTGGCGCAATATTCGGCTTCACGAAGCATATGAGCCCAGCATTTCTGAAAATCTGCATTTGGCAACTGCTTCTTGAGAAGCTCATATGCTGAATAACAATCGCTGACTATCGCGCCGCGAAAATTATTTCCGAGAATCGCTTTTGGTATTCTTGAACCCCGCGATTCTCGGATTACAATCAATACATCTCTATTGGTTATGAATATCCAGCACCATTCGCGAATTCCATTGACATAAAATCCTGTTTCGTCAACATACACAACTGACGAATTTCGTATCTTCATAATCAATTTATTTTCTGTGAACCGCAACAGCTTCGCTGTTCGCGATGAGATATTTAGAATTGATGCGTTTGATATCGTTATTCCATATCGCTCACGAAGATGCCTTTTTGTCATGCCAACTGAGAATCTTTGCCTATATCTCAAGTCATTGACTTGAGACATTATTAATGGACCAAACTCCCCCACGGTTGGGCATCTCGGATCAGTTCCAACATTTTCAACTCCGCAACCCGGACATATGCATATACCCTTCTGGAATTCTATCAATCTGGAAGGTTGCGGAGTCGGTATGTCCTCAACTAATTGTTTCTTCCATGATATTGGTTCTCCAAGATGTGTGTTGCAACTCCTGCATTTGCGCGGTTTTATTGGAATTATTTCATCAGGTTTCCTGTGCTCTAATTTCCTTGTTGCTCCATGAGAACCTTCTGGCTTGCCCACTGGGTTGCCAGAAGGTTCTCGTTTAGGATATCGATTGATTCGCATGGATGGCGGTGTGTGTGGATTTTCGTATCTGAATAATCGAGCTTCTAATTCAAGAATTTTAGATTTCAAATAATCATTCTCAGATTTGAGTTTATCGTACTCCTCTTTAGAAACGTAATTTTCAGTCATTTGAATATAGAAAAATTCAGAATTAATTAAGATTGTGGTAGTGAGCTAACTAGATACCAATTTTTTATTGGTTTTATCCACATCCAGTTTCAATTTTTGCGGAGTATAATCTTTGGTAGTCAGAGTTACCTTCAATGCCATTCTTCCTTGACCATTTTTATATCCGTATTTATC
>JACPVU010000103.1 GCA_016191585.1 archaeon | reverse complement strand
GCGCATCGTCCGTTCGCTGGCGCGTTACCCGCGAGTCACCGGCACCATGATCGAATGCTATTTCGTTGAAAAGTCCTGGGACTGGCAGTTCGCGGGCGAAGACCTATAGGAGCTGCCATTGCTTCTTTTATTGTTGCAGCTGGTTTTGCCGCCTGGGTTTCAAAACAAAATGCAGGAACAAAAGAGATGATGGAAATCTCAAACGCGGTGCGTGTGGGAGCATCTGCGTTTCTTAGACGAGAGATGAAAATAATCATTCCAATAGCAATCGGCCTTTCTGTAATTATTGGATACTTTATAGGATTTTCAAATGGAATTGCTTTTGCAGTTGGCGCAGCACTGTCAGCAATTGCAGGACTTATTTCGCTAAAGATCACAGTAAAAGCGGCAGTAAGGGCCGCACAATCAACAGGAAACGGATTAGGAAAAACATTTGCATTAGCATTTAGAGGTGGTGCAACAGTAGGCCTTGCAGTTCCTGCAATGGCACTGCTTGCAATGACGTTGCTGTATTTTGCTTTCCCTGACCCAATCACAATTGCTGGAGTAGGAATTGGAGCAAGTTTGATTGCGCTTTTCATTAGGATTGGTGGCGGTATATTCACAAAGGCAGCTGATATGGGCGCAGATTTGGTTGGAAAGGTTGAAGCTAACATCCCTGAAGACGATCCTAGAAATCCTGCTACAATAGCTGATAATGTTGGCGACAATGTAGGTGATGCGGCAGGGATGGGTTCTGATGTCTACGAATCATATATTGTTACAATGCTTGCCTCAATTCTGATTGCCGCACTTATTGGTGTTCCAGAAAATATTCTCTATCCAATACTTGTCGGTACATCCGGCATGATTGCTTCTATAATAGGTGCTGCAACTGTAGGTTCTAGAAAAACTTCAGACGTAATGAAGCCCCTTAACATTGCATTTTATGTTACTGCAGCAATTGCTATTGCATTAAACTTTGTATTCACCTATCTGTTTTTAGGCCAAACTGCTATTGCATATGCATTATTTGGATCAACTGTTGTTGGTGTAATACTTGTTCCAGTAATTCAAAAAATTACCGATTTTTATACAAATTACAAATACAAGCCTGTAAAAGAAATTGCCGAATCTGCAAAGTGGGGTTATGCATCACTAACATTGATGGGAATCATAAAAGGCATGCAATCAACTGGTCCATTTATGATTGCACTTGTTGTAGCAATAGCAGTTTCATTTGCAATATCATCATCAGCTGCACCAGATCCTTCACAAGCACTACTTTATGGAATATTTGGCACATCATTAACTGCAATGGCAATGTTGAGTCTTGCAGGAATTGTACTAAGCATTGACGCATTTGGCCCAATTTCTGACAATGCTGGCGGCATAGTGGAGATGACTGGCATGGGTGAAGAAAATCGTAAAGTAACTGATGAGATTGATGCAGTTGGGAACACTACAAAGGCAATTACAAAAGGATTTGCCATTGCTAGCGCAGGTCTT
>JACPVU010000084.1 GCA_016191585.1 archaeon | reverse complement strand
TTTCAGCTTTCAGTACACTTTCAATCCACTTTTCCATATACCCTATAGGGTTTATAAATATATAAAGCTTTGCGTCTTATTTCTACTCGTAAAATAGGATTTTTGTAGAATTATACCCTAAATTTCTGCGGAGTTAAGGTTATAAATATTATTCTCTAGGACTAGAACCTCTTCTCATCTTCTATCAGTCCGTCTTTGAGGAAGATGCCTCTATCGGCTAATTTTCCTAGACCTGGCTCGTGAGTAATAAGTACGATTGTCTGGTTGATTTCCTCGTTTAGTTTGCGGAAGGTCTGGATTGCGTTCAGTGCTGATTTTGTGTCCAGAGAAGCGGTAGGCTCGTCTGCTAACAATAGTTCTGGACGGTTGATTAATGCCCTCGCAATTGATACTCTCTGCTGCTCGCCGCCTGAGAGCTGATGAGGATAATTGGTCATGCGCTCGCCGAGGCCCAGTTTTTCCAGTGCTTCTTTTGCATTTTCATACCCGCTGCTGTTGTGGGCAAGCATGTACGGCAGCATTGTGTTTTCTATTGCGTTGAGTTCCGGCAGCAGCGAATAAAACTGGAACACGAAACCAATCTCTTTGAGGCGGAATGCCGTCCTCTCTTCATCGGACATCTTCAATACATTGGTGTTCTTTATTACAACGCTTCCTGTTGTCTGCTTGTCCAAAACGCCGATGATATGCAGCATTGTAGACTTGCCGGAACCGGACGGCCCCATGATCGACACGAATTCCCCTTTCTTTATGTGCAAGTCTATGCCGCGGAGCGCGTGGACTTTCACGCCTGTGCCGTATACTTTCTGGACTTTTTCAAGCTTTATCATATTGTCACCGTTGGTATGTTGATCAGATGGTTCGATTCCGCTATTGTTGCTGGCTTTTGAGCCGCCACCGAAAACATCCTGCTGATTCAGTTACTTTTTAGCTGAATCAGATGGTTAGTGCTTTAGTAGATCACTACGTTGGCCGGTTCTGTTTTTGTTGTCAACTCTAGCGTCAAACCATCATCATCTGACTACATTAATTTCTTATCACTCCTTTTTCATTATTAATTTCTACTTATTCGACTGTCTTGATGTTTTCAAGTATATCTTGTTTGGAAGCCATCCTTGCAGGCAGGTAACCGGCAATGACAGCTGCCATGATCATAATTATAACTGCGCTTATTGCTGTCTGAACAGGCAAAATAGGCTGTAAATATCCTAGTCCGACACTTATGGGATTTGCTGCGAAGTAAAATATCGACGCGTAGACGATAATTATTCCTATCAATGTGCCTATTATGCCAAACAGTACGGATTCAAACAAATAAATCATCTTTATCTGCGACTGCTGCATGCCTATTGCTTTCAGCACGCCGATTATGCGCTTCTTTCTGGATGTGTTGATGAATATGACAATACCAATAGTCGACATTACTATAATCACACCGACTATTGTTGTAACCAAAATGACAATGCTAAATGTCTGGTTGATATTTTTAGTGAACGTAGTGGCTTCTTCCCATGTAAGTACTTTTGCGTTAGGAATGCCCAATTCCAGTATCAGCTTCTTGTACCTGTCTGCGTCCTCCTTGTTGTTGAGTTTGACCAGTATGGAGGATGCTTTGTCGTTTGTGCCCAGAATAGAATCAGCCTCTTTCTTCGTTATATACACTGACTGCGCCACGTAGCTGAAGCCGGTGCTTTCTGCTATGCCCTTGACGCGATATTCTTTCTCGACGCTGTTGGAGAATTTGACAGTGACTTTCTCGCCTACATCAACGCCGCCCAATCCATCAATGACCTGTCCGAAGCCCGAATCCTTGCCGATGGTGTCCTCAATCTTCTGGCCTGCTATGAAGTTGCCGAGGACAATGTAATTATCATCTGAATCAGAAAGAAATTCGCCTTTTGTTACAGAACTATGGATAGTTGTAACACTATAGTCATCAGACGGTACAAGTCCTGTGAGAAGCGCGCTGATCTGGCGGCCTTTGAAATAGATAGTAGCACCGGAAGATATATGGGAAGACGCGCCTACTACTCCGGGAATCAGATCTATCTTCTTCCTTGTGCTCGATTCAAAATTCAGGTACGATCCTGATTCAGACTCGGGTTGTATAATTATATGAGACGTGCCTGTGTCGATAACACTGTTCTGAAAAGTATCACTAAGCCCGTTGAGAAACGCCGGAAAGAATGTAAGATTAATATAGGAAAATGCAAGCAGAAAAACGACCAAAGTAACGATCTTCTTGTCGCGGACCATGTCCCGGAAAGCAAGAAATAAAATTGTTCTCATAAAACCACTTGATAAAGGTAGCTCAATCAGAAAGCACTTTCTGCTGCCTACTGATTCAGTCACTTACTTCTTTTTCCTGAATATCTTTTTCCTGAGCAAGTACAGAAGTATTATAATTATTATGATGACAGTAACTATGGAACCGCTGTAATCCTGACCAATTACAGTCACATCAAAAGAGTCAGAGAAAGTGTGGCTGTCAATGTCGTCTGTGTAGAATGTATTTATGTTGCACTTGAACTGGCCAGTTGCTGTAGAGATAAAGTCAAAGACAGCAGGGCCGTTCTCGTCTTTCTTTAATTGTCCAATAAATGCTTTCTTCGCGCCGTTGAACGGACATGTGATTTCAGCTGTCACGAAATCAGCGTTGCCGTGTCCCACGTTCTCTAACCTCGCGACTACAGTGAACGGCTGGTTTGCGATTATGGTCGAGCTGCCTAACGCCGAAACTGTCTTTATGCTTTGTATATTGATATCGCCTTTGTTGACGACTTTAAGCCCGAGGCTCTGCGTTGTATTCAGGGAATTGCCTTCTTCGTCCAGATAATATAGCCTGAATGGAAGCGAATATGAGTTTGCGTCTATTTCAGAAGCTGTTATGAAATCGAACTGAATGAAACTGGATTGGCTTGCATTTATCGCGTCGATTGTCTTTGTGCCGCCTCCAAGAACTATAAAGTTAGTTGATTCCGGCTGTATTCTTATCTGGCGGGCCTGTCCGCTGCCTATATTTTTTACGTCCAGCACGACAGAGAACTGCGAGTCAGGAGTTACGTTGTTCAGTCCGTTTGTTGGTGCTGCAAGAACAAGGCTTGGAGTCCCGCGAACGCGGACGTCGATTTGCTTGCTTACCTCTGAGCTGTTGGAATATGTTTTTATATAAACAGGGTAAATGCCTGACACGGCTGTTGGATCTATTGAAAAGAAATATGTGTTCTTCTTGCTGCAGTCAATACACAGGTTCTGGTTCATTAAATTCTCAGAAGAAGACTTGAAAATGAACGGAAACTGATAATCGAGCCTAACAGAAAAGCTGTCTATTGATGTTGTCAACCGATTATAGAGTACTATATCAATTACGACGTCCCTTCCAGGCTCGACAGGCTGCGGGTCTATATCGCTGACGATCACGTTTGGCAGTGCAGGTGTCGCGAAAGCTGCTGACGCAAATAAAATAAATACTGCAAAAACCATGACGTATTTGGCTTCGTTCATAATATCAGAAAATTATACTGGAGGAAAAGTTTATATAGATATCGACATGTCTATATCTATATGTTCTATAAGAAATCTGCTTCTATCCATGAACCTTCGATAAAAGGCATGCTTGTATTCTGGATAATTTATCTGCTGAAAAAGAAGCCTATGTCGGGGTATGAGATACTCCAGTCGATAAAGGAATTCACGGGCGACACGTGGAACCCTACGACAGGATCAATATATCCGGCACTCCACAGGCTGAAGAAAGACGGGCTGATAGAGGCGAAAAAAGCCGGGAAGCGCGGCAAGATAGTTTATTTGCTCACTGATAGCGGCAAGAAAAATTACGACCAGATGAGGTCCGGTGCCAAATCCATGATGACAAACATGAAATTCCGCCGTGTTTTTGAATCGCTGGTCTGGCCGAACGAGGCCGAAGATGTCAGGGGCAGTGTTGAAAGCATATATATGGCCCTGATAAAGGTGAGAAACAGAGCAAAGCCTTCTGATTACAAAAAAATTATAGCAAAACTCAATGTAATAGCAAAAGAAATAGAAAATATATGATAATTGTGGTGGTACTATCATATCTGACAGGTCCCTGCTGAAACTGTCTGCAATTGTTGCAATAATAGGCATAATCATTCTTCTCATTACTGTCCAGTTTGTGAAACCGCAGAAGTATGAAATCATGGAAATACGGGATGATATGATAGGGAAAGCCGTGACGTTATCAGGCACCGTATATAGCATCAGCGAGAAGAACGGCAATATTTTCTTGAATCTGTATGACGGGACAGGTAACATAGATGTTGTCGCATTCAGGACATCTGTTAGTGTGACGAAAGGCCAGAACGTAACTGTTAGCGGAAAAGTGGCTGTTTACAACAACAAGCTGGAAGTAATAGCCAACGAGATAAAATAGAAAATTTGCCATAATGCAAATTCTATTTGTGCTTACAACCCGTATTTTTTTATCCTTTTTTCGGCGTCTTCGAGGTCTTTCTGCGTATTTACAGTTATCCAATAGCCTTCGTGCATGAATGCCTTCAGTTTTATCTTTTCGAAAACCAATTCTTCTATTGGTCCATTTTTTGGCAGTTTCAGGTCTTTGTTGAGAAGATAGACACCAATACTAACCCAGTGTGGAAGAAGTGGTTTCTGGCGGAACCTTTTTACATAACCATTCTCGACCTCCACAACCCCGAATGGCGACGGCAGCTTGCTGAGGCAGATTGCATTGCTGCCCAGCTTCTGTAGTTTTGTAATATCAACGTTATTTATGTCGTCGCAGTTAACAACAAGATAATCGCTACTCTTTATCTGTTCGGCTGCGAACTTTATACCGCCGCCTGTTCCAAGCGGCTCGTCTTCAACAGCATATGTAAGTTCTCTTCCGTAGTGCTCCTTTATCTCTTCCCACTTGTAGCCGCAGGATACAATTATATTTTCTATCTTGAATTTCTTCAGCCAGTTTATATGATACTGAATCATCGGCTTCCCATTTACAGGTATCATGCATTTTGGCATGCTATCAGTAAACGGTCTGAGCCTTTTTCCCTGGCCACCTGCTAAGATTATTGCATCCATAGAATCAATAGAATTATTTGATGAAAGGCTTAAAAATGAAGCTAATGTGTTCAGGCTGTTATCTTTCTTTCTATGATTTCAAGAAATTCGTCTTTCAGCTCTTCTAGATGTTTCTGATTTTTGCTCTCGATGGAAAGTCTTATCTTCGGTTCTGTGTTCGATGCCCTTAGCAGGACAGCCCCGTTGTCGAAGTCTATTCTTATTCCGTCTAATGTATTTATGTCGTACTTACCTGAAAATTCTGTCTGCAGCTCGCTTATGACAGAGGATTTCTTATTGTCTGCACACTCATAGTTTTTTTTCTCTGTGTAGTAGTGTGGCAGCTCGTTTATGATATTTGACAATGACTTCCCTGTTTTTTGCAGAACATAACAAAGATACATGCTAGTTGCTATGACGTCGCTATATTTAGCGAGGTGTGGTGTGAAGTAGTGGCCTGATACCTCAACGCCGAATATTGCATTATGTTTTTTCACTGCTTCCATCACAAATGTGTAACCGACCTTAGAATAATGAAGTTCCCTGTCAAGCTTTTTTGCTATGTGCTTCATCAATGACGAACATTCTATGTTTGCAACTATAGGGCCGTCGTGCATCTTTACTATTTCTGACAACATTACAAACGATGCCTGTTCTGAAGATATTTTGCCGTCTTTTGAAGTAAAAACGACCCTGTCGCAGTCGCCGTCATAAGCAAAACCAACGTCGTATTCGTGCATTTTTGACACAAGTGTTTCCAGTGGGTCTGTTATAGGGTCTGGTTTTCTGTTTGGAAAATTCCCGTCCGGCTCCTCAAAGATGACGTCTGTATTGAACCCGGCTGCATTGAATGCAGCCCTTACTGCCAGTCCTGCGACACCATTTCCGCAGTCTATGAGTATTTTTGTCCCTGCCAATGATTGCATCCCAGATGCAAATATATTTACATAATCATTGATCACAGTCTGTGAGTTCATAACTTTTACATGACATTTTTTGTGCACAAATTTTCTGCTAAGAACTATTTCCTTTATTTTCATGTTTTCCGTATCGAGGAATCCCTGCCCGTTTTCATGAAAGAACTTGACTCCGTTCCACTCCCTTGGAAGGTGTGATGCTGTTATATATGCGAGTGGTATGTTATTGAACGCTGAAAACTGGAGAGCTGCCGAACTTGGAACGTTGCCTATGTTAATTACATCTGATACGTCAGATGCGCCTTTTACAAAAGAATCAAGCAAAGAACTACCGGACAACCTGGAGTCTCTTGCTACAACTACTGCCTTGGAATGTTGGGCAAATGCATTGCCTATAGCCTGCATTGTCTCTTCCGTAATATCGATGCCGTATATTCCGCGAATATCGTAGCTCCTGAAAATATGGTCAGAAAACATAGGCATACTATCTTTCAGATAAGATTAAATAACGTTCAGGAACCTTCAATATGAGAATAAAATAAATCTCGTTTTCTTCTTAGATTAATATCATTCACGCCTTCATTCTTCTGCGGCTTCGGGATGTCTTTTTTCTTCATGTAAACAACGTTGCCGCAGATGTCGCACATGAACTCCACGTACATCTTAGAGTCCAGTGTTATTGTCATTTGCTGTTTACAGCATTCCGGCAGTTTCCGTGATTCCATGGTTTTGAAGTATGTAGGGAATAAGTATTAGTGCTTATCTGAACAATTCTTAAATGGTGTGCAGCATGTCACATATATGTACGTGGTGCGACGCCATATTCGAGTCTAGATTCGAGCTCGAATATCATATAGAGAGCGAGCACCAGCTTATGCGGAGTAGCATAAGAAAGATGTTGTAACGTGTTCTTACATAGAAGAAATAGATATTGGTACATCATTTCAACCTGTAGATGTCCTTGATCAGAGAAAGTATGTGAGGCTTTTTCCTGTACGTCTCAACAGCTTCAGCTTCTACGACTTTTTCACCGCACGTAGGTCTGTCGAGTTTTATGTGGCTTCTTGCGTGTATGAATTCATGGAGTATAGTGATGTTCAAGTCGTAATCGGATTCAGCGTTGTCAGGATATAAAATTATTTTCATATCGCCCGGGTCATATTCGCCCTTTTTATTGTTTGCGGATCTTCTGCACACTACATCGTTTCCTTCGTGATAAATATTCATTATCTGCCGTGTGGTAAGCATAATCAATAAATTTTGGCATCCACACATTTAAATTCATGACAAACATAGTAATAGAATGGCAAGAGCTAATATCGGTAAGGCTATCGGAACTGCTATCAGCTGCGGCGCTTCGCTGAAACGTATGTTTCCGTTCTTTGTCGTCAATCTCATTTACTTAGTTACTATTGCGGCTTTCTTTGACGCGGCTGCGACGTTTCTGAAAGACGCTGCATCCGGTGAGTTTGTCAAAATTTTTGCATTCCTGCCAAATCTTGCAATGGTTGCAATTGTTTTTATAATCATGTTTTTTGTTTCTCTGTTCTTGCAGGCAGGCCTTGTCGACAATGCAAGAAATTACTGGAATAAGAAAGAAGTAAAGTTTGGTAAAAGCCTGAAAACAGTGAGGCCGATGTACATAAGCCTTGTCGGCGCTTCGATACTCGTTGTCGTCATATCGCTCATACTCAATATCGTGTCCTTGATAGGCTGGCTGCTTTCATTGGTTGCTTCGTGGTTTTTCATAGTAGTGACGCAGTCTGTAATACTGTCGAAGAAAAACGCTGTGAGTGCGCTGGAAGACAGTTACAATGTTTTTATGAAAAACAAGTGGCAGACGTTCGCGTTCTGGCTGGTGCTTGTAGTGCTTTCTGTCGTATTTTCAGTGCTTGCGTTTGTGCCTGTACTATTGGCTGCTTTGCCTGCACTTGCAGCTGCATCGACAATAGGTTTTATAGCTGCTTTCAAGGCTAACTTTTCGCTGTTTATTATAGGCGGCATAGTCTCTTCATTTTTCCTCGCGTTCGTGACTACATTCTCGGAATCTGCAAAAACGTTCTACTATATGCAGGTAAAGAAAAGGTAATTGCCAAAAAATTAAAGTTAAGAAATAACTAGTACAAACCATTCCGTCTTTTGCCGTTTTTTATTGTGTTTGATTTTGCAATGTTATTAATGTTGTTGTTTACGTATCGCTTGTCTTCCTTGTCAACGTGCCCGTTGTTCTGCAGCAAGTACTGGCAGCTTATGCAGTGCTTTTCGTGGAATCTTTTTTCGTATATGCCAAAATTGTGATTCGTGCAATAAGCGAAGCCTTGCTTCAGGGCCGTATCCTTGTCTATGTTTCCGTTGTTGACAAAACGCATTTGACCACAGATTGCTATTTTTTCTATTATGATGTTTGCAATCTATTTATTTCTGCGGCTACCTGAAATCTTTTATAGTAAGCACTTGAACCCCTTCTGAGTCTACATGTTCCTTGAACCCCATACCTACAAGGTATTTTATGTTTCTCTGTCTCACAAGGTCGACAACAGACTGGTTAACTTTTCCGTCGAAGACTACTGCAAGAATGTTTGTGTATTCGCCAACTATGTCGCTTATCTCTGATATCGGAACTTTGCTCATTATCTGCATGTCCTTGTCTATGATGTATGCTGCCCTGGTACCTATAAGGTCATCTAGAAGCGAAGCGAGAAAGTTTTTTGTTTTGTCGTCTATATCTTCGGTCTCTTCTGCTGTTTCCTTTATGATTGTTTCTACGGTTTTTACAGCGGATTTTTCAGAAAGCTGGTTCACGGGTACGCGTTCGCGAAGTGATTTGAATATCTGTTTCTTAGTGAGTTCCTCAACTTCCTTTCCTGTTTCTGCTCGTGCAATAAAGTCTATTTCAGCGAGTGCAAGGAGCCTTTTCAAGTCCAATTCACCACCGCGGTCGCCGTCTAGAAATGCTGTCGTTGTTTTCTCTTTCGTAAGATTAACGACTTCCTGTGGTATTTTGCTTCCTTCTATTGCAATGACGTTTCTTATGCCATTCTTCAGAAGATTTATCACGTCTGCGCGGCCTTCAACAACGACTATTTCATCTGATGTATTTATATCAGGTCCACACGCCAATCCGTGGTAGTCAGATACTTCCCATGACCTGACCGATTCCTTCACGATTTCTGATATCTTCTGCGTATCAGGCGAGCTTATGTCTATCATTGCTCTGAGTATTTCTTTTGCGCGCTCTATCACGTATTTTCTTTTCTGCGTCCTTACGTCATCCACCTTTGTTACGGATATTTGCGCATCGCATGGTCCGACTTTGTCTATTGTCTCTAACGAAGCACCTATCAGTGCTGTTTCACTCGTGTCGAGACTCGAAGGTATAATTATTTCAGCGAACGATTTTCCCTTGTCTGTTTTCACGTTGACTTCTATCCTTCCTATGCGGCCTGTGTGCTGCAGCTCTCTGAGATCTAACTCTGAACCTAAAAGCCCTTCTGTCTGGCCAAAAATAGCCCCTATTACGTCCGGTTTCTCAACAACGCCCGTGGCGTTAAGCCTGGCGTATATAACATATTTTGCAAAGTTTTGTGCAAGTTTTGCCATAAATATTCACCCCATTTTCCAATTTTTAGAGGCAGAACAAGGTCTAACAGTCTTTATACGGTATTTCTTGATTGAAAAGTATGAACATAATTCCACCGAATAAATTATGAGTGGCCTTTCCTGCCTTGTCTAATGAATATATAGAAAGATTTTTAAAGGGTTTGGCTGAGGTAATAAATATATTCAGTACGCTTTTTCTAGCTCGGCTTCAAGTTCCCTTACACGCTTCTCGGATATTTTTCTCAGTCCTGGAAATATCTTATTTATGTAAAATTCTGTAAATATATCTGTGAAGAATCCTTCCTGTCCTATTTTAACTATAAATTCGCCTATCACATCTACGTACAATGTCCGGTTTTCTCCTTCGATCGTGAAGCATATTCTTATTCGAGAGAAGTTGTCTAGTGGTTCGATTACGTCGAAAACAAGTGTGCATTTCTTTACAGGCCCGTCTGTCATGTAGATGTTTTTTGTCTCATAAACAGTGTAGTTTTCTGATATGCGTCGCATGAAATCTAGAGAAATCCTATAAGGATCTTCGTTTTCGATTGAGAATGTCTTCTTGAACAGCGTCTCTCGTATTTCCATAGGTAAGGTATAATTTACATTAGATAAAAAGATTGCTATAGCAGAGGACACTGTATCCTGTGACTATCCTGACCTGCAGTCACTGCACAGGTAGGTTCCGTTTACGTCTTCCACGTTGTCCGAATAGTTTCCGCACGATTCACATTCGGCGACGTTATGGTCTGTATTTGGAAATGGTACACCTATCTTGAATTTTTCCAGGAGAATTTCAACTATAGCCGGCTCGACCTTTATGATATCGTTGTTTGTTATTATTCCAACAAGTTTGTCCTTATCAAAAACAAGCAGTTTCTCAACAGAGTGCTTTACCATTTTTCTTGCAGCCTCTTCTATTGTCTCGGATGGTGTAATTTTGACTAATTCTGTACTCATGATATCTGATACTCGATGTCCTTTCTTGCCAGCAATGTGCTTGTATACTATATCAGTCGTTGTCACGACCCCTTTGACATTTTTGTCGCCCAATACAACAACAGAGCCTATACGCTCATCCCGCATTAGTTGTGCTGCTGTGTCAACTGTATCGTTGATGTCTACTGTTTTTACTGAATGCGTCATCACGTCTCCAACAAGTACATTCAATTTCATGCCATCACAATATAGTAGAAGACATTAATTTTTGTACAAAATAATGTCTTCTGCATACACTCAAAAAGCATAGCTTTTTGGTGCGTCAGAAAACTTAGTTTTCTGCGCGTAGCAGTGACATCATGTTATGTTTGATTATTTATGTCACATGCTATAGATAATACTGCACGAACCCTTTAATGCTTGCCTGTATTTCTGCCGCAAATCGCATTTATTACAATAAATAATTGGCGTACAATATGATATTGTGTTTTTC
>JACPVU010000094.1 GCA_016191585.1 archaeon | reverse complement strand
TATGAATAAGTAGTGAGTACATCGTCTTAGCCAGACCATTAGCAACTAGATAAAACGGTCGGTATATAAAATTTTAGAGTGCGATGAAGATCGTTGTTTTTTATTAAAATAAAGTAAAAAGAAGATGTCTGAAGGAGTTTCCTTCTAAAATCCGACATATAGTGATATGATTACAGTGCCTACGGCAGTTGCTCCAATAGTTGCAGCAATTATACCGTTGCTGTTTTTCTTAGAGCCTTCTTCCATAACTTTAACACAGAAGAGGTAACCAATCGCTTCAATAATTGTCAGAACAATGAACGCATAATGACCACTGTTTGTTGGATATGCCCAAGGATAATAGAAATATCCTGCTGCAGTACCACCAAAAGTTGCTAACCAAGCTGCAATGTAAGATAGAGTGATCATACCGGTCATATTCTCGACACGTCTACCAATCATTCGTTCTACATCAGAGCTAGATGCGCCACCTGCGCCACTTGAACCAAATCCTTTCGGAAGAGTCATTTCTGGATTTATACGATTCAGAATCCTTTTAAGTCTTTCTTAAACGGTGGACCTAGTACGATCTTCGATATTTAAAATAAAAGAGAAAAAATTGTGCGTTTTGCACTTTATCTATGGAATTGCTCTGCTGTACAATTTGCCTTCTAAAGCCATCTTGTACATCTCTGCAACGTACGGATTCTCACCTGGAGTTTCTGCACCTAGTTCTACGAGTCTAGCATATACTCTAACTACGTATGCAAGTGCTCCCATGAATGCCACTACGACACCCATGTTAAACATCCAGTGATTTGGTACTGCAAAGATTTCCTCTACAAACCAGAAGTGCCACATCTCATTGACTCCAATTGTAAACATGGTTGCAAGGTAACCAAGAATGGTCATCTTCAATCCAGTGTTAATTGAGTTATTTGGACCTCTGAGTACTGGTACTTTTCTATCATAGATTGCTGCTGCTGCCCATCCAAGTGGTAATGTTATGAAGTGGGAGTATAGCCACCAGTGTGCTGGTGTAAATGCACTATCTCTGATAGAAGTTTGATGTAGTGAACCATCGACAAAGTTGTCGACTTCCACGGATGCAGCTGTAGATCCCATTGAGATGACGATCATCCAAATCTTTTTCAGTCTTTGGATTTCGACTTCTTTTGGAATCAGTGCCGGCATTTGTGCCATGTTGCATCTGATGTTTATTGTACAT
>JACPVU010000081.1 GCA_016191585.1 archaeon | reverse complement strand
TGTTCTTTAATCGATAATTGTGATAAGTTGACTGAATGACTAAGATTTTGTAAACTATACTCACCTGACTCACAGAATATGATTTTATGATCTCAAGATTAATTGAAAACTTTTCGATACCTTCTTCAGAAAGTGAGGCGACCATGATCGACCTTCAATTTACTGAAGAAGAAAAACAAGCGCTTCATTATGAGCGCTATCACCATCTGCACCCTCGTGTGCAAAGGAAAATGGAAGCGCTGTGGCTCAAGAGCCAAGGCGAAAGCCATCAACGCATCGCCCAGTTAACAGGACTGACGCCGAATATGATTACCCGCTACCTCAAAGACTACAAGGCCGGAGGGATCGAAAAACTCAAAGAGATCTCTTTTTATCAACCCCAAAGTGAACTGGTCAAACATCAACAAACCTTGGAAGATTATTTTAAAGCTCATCCTCCGGCCACGATTAAAGAGGCGATGGACCGAATTGAAAAAATAACAGGCCTCAAGCGCTCTGAAAAATCCATCACAAAGTTTTTCGATAAACTCGGCCTTAAGCGCCGCAAGGTCGGCATGATCCCCTCCAAAGCCGATCCCGAAAAACAAGAGGCTTTTAAAAAAAACATCTCGAACCCCGACTCCAGGAAGCCAAAACCGGAAAAAGGACGGTCTTTTTTGTGGATGCTGCGCACTTTGTTTTAGCTCCTTTCTTGGGATATCTTTGGAGTACGGTGCGGCTGTTTTTGAAAGCTCCCTCCGGCCGACAACGCCTCAATGTCCTCGGAGCTTTGAATGCCGTGACTCATGAACTCATCACGATCATCAATGACGCTTACATCAACAGCCAAAGTGTTTGTGATCTTCTCTGGAAGATTGCCGCTCTCAATCTCGAAACCCCTGTCACTTTGGTCTTGGATAATGCACGCTATCAAAGAGCCCGCATTGTCCAACAGCTTGCGGCCCAGCTTCAGATCGAATTGCTTTTCCTGCCGCCTTATTCGCCCAATCTTAATTTGATTGAGCGCCTTTGGAAATTTGTCAAAAAACAGTGTCTTTATTCCCGATATTACGCTGAATTTCAAAGCTTCAGTAACGCCATAATCGACTGCTTACAACAAACACATTCAACC
>JACPVU010000080.1 GCA_016191585.1 archaeon | reverse complement strand
TGAAGATGAAGACGGTTGTCCAGATGTTTTAGTAATAGATTCTGATAATGATGGAATTCGAGACTCTTTAGATTTATGTCCAACTGAATCTGAAACATGGAATAGATACATGGACTGGGACGGTTGTCCTGACAATCCAGCCGAGTCAGATGCAGATTATGATGGAATTCCAGACTCTATTGATGCATGTCCACTAGTACCTGAAAGATATAATGGGTTTGAAGACGACGACGGCTGCCCTGATTTTCCATCTTATTTGACCGATGTTGATTCTGATTTTGATGGTATTGCCGATAGTAAAGATAGTTGCCCACTAGTTCCTGAAACTTACAATAAATTCCAAGACACTGACGGCTGCCCTGATTATGTTGCAGATGGTAAAAGATCTTATGACACTGATGGTGATGGAATTAATGATCTCATAGATCGTTGTCCAAATCAACCTGAAACATTTAACGGAATTTTAGACTTGGACGGCTGCCCTGACAAGTATATTCCTAATATTGATCGAGATCAAGATGGAATTCCAGATGCAATAGATGCATGTCCATTAGCTCCTGAAACTTACAATAAATTCCAAGACGACGACGGCTGTCCTGACACAATTTTTGAATCCTTTGTAGTAGATTCAGATAATGATGGTATAGAGGATAAGCTTGATAGTTGTCCACTAGTTGCCGAAACTTATAATGGATTTGAAGATTCAGACGGTTGTCCTGACAGTAACATATCTCAACCAGATACTGATGGTGATGGAGTTCCTGACATAATGGATATGTGTCCTACACAAAAGGAAGTTTGGAATAGATATATGGACTACGACGGTTGTCCAGATACTATCCCCACAGGTAAAATTACAATCGATACTGATGATGATGGAATAAATGATGATGCTGATATATGTCCTAATGACAAAGAAACTTACAATAAATATCAAGATACAGATGGCTGCCCAGATAGTGCTCCAGAACAATCACGATACAAACACGATGCTGATCTAGATGGTATTATCAATGATTATGATCTATGTCCTATGGAACCAGAAGATTATGATGGGGATAGAGATACTGATGGCTGTCCTGACCAATAGGCGTGTAT
>JACPVU010000096.1 GCA_016191585.1 archaeon | reverse complement strand
CGCTCACAAAGCTCTGGAACGTATCAAACTTCGTCTCACAGTTCGACCTTGACATGCTGCTGAAAGGCGTAACGGGCAAGAAAGCAGGCAAAGAGGTAGGGTCGGAGGAGCTTGATATTGATTTGCTGGACATCACGCTTACAGACATGGACAAATGGGTCATAGGAGAGCTGAACATCATCGTAAAGTACAGCAGGGAACAGTATGAGAAATACGATTTTCACAATCCTGCCGTCATGATAAGGCATTTCCTCTGGGAGACTTTTGCGTCGCACTATCTGGAGCTCGCGAAAAGCCGGGCTTACAACCAGGAAAGGAAATTCGATGATTTCGAGCAGAGGTCTGCGATATTCACCCTCCACTACTGCCTAAACACAATCCTAAAGCTCATGGCGCCCATAACGCCGTTCATAACGCACACACTTTACAGCGACCTTTACGGAAAAGACATGGACAGCGAGAAATTCCCGAAGCACATGGTGCTTGAAGAAAGCATGATAAAGACAGAAGACATCATGGAACTCAACTACAAGGTATGGAAGGCCAAGAAAGACAACAAGATGTCGCTGAAGTCGGAAATAAAAGAATTGGTAGTGCCGGAAAAATTCGGGGTCATAGAAAAAGACATAACGGCAACCCACAACGTCCTGAAGATAGTTTACGGCAAGGCGGTAGAAGTCAAGATATGATTACGAAAATCTAAGATCGTAGCCACTGTCTTTTTTCATTACCTTCTTCACTTTATAGTTATAGTGAAACAAGTAAAGATTCTGGACATGCTATGACTTGTTTCACATACATGGTTAAGCAGAGCTTAACCTGTACAGGTGAAACTGTGTTTCACCACGTATAGCTCACAGGTGTATAGTATCCAGATTATTTACCTGTAGAGCTATAAAACCACGCTTTTATAGTGAAACCAGTAAATAATCAGGATATGTTACGACTGGTTTCACATACATGGTTAAGCAGAACTTAACCTGTACAATGTTAAATTACTTTGGAATTTAACTTGTAAGTGAAAATTATGTAAATTTTCACATTACAGGTGAAACTTCGTTTCACCATGTATAGTTCACTGGGAAATTGTACCCTGATTGTTTCCCAGTAGAACTATAAGCCGTGCATATTAGACATTTGTGCAAAAATACTACGGGATTTAACCCGTAGATATTTATTTAACCAAAGTGAATTTAAACTTTATTATAT
>JACPVU010000083.1 GCA_016191585.1 archaeon | reverse complement strand
GTGGTGGTCCGGGAGAATCCGGGTGGCCCGCAGGCCGTCGAGCACCGCTTCGTCGGGTTGTTCACGGTGGCCGCGATGAATGCCAACGTGCTCAACGCCACCGTCTGCAAAAAGATCTTTTCCAATTTCTGTTACTATTTTTTTCTTTTCTTTTACATCAGAAGAGTCTGGGCTTTGCAGGCAAAAGGTTAGAAGATCAATCATTTCCTCTTCTAATAGAAAGTCCATTAGTAGGCTTGTTTTTTCTTGTTTTTTATACTATTTGAGACTGCAAAATCAGTATTTTCAATGAACTGCTTTGGCAGATAGTTTGTCATGGATTTGTGCCAAAATTAGTTTGGCTTTTTCCTTGTTGTCGTCTTCTTCTATTTTTGCATCCATTATGGCATCAATCTCATAACTCTTATCCACAAGCACGTTTGCCACATGATCATCAAGGGTTCCATTTCCAATCAAATAGTATGCAAAGACTGTATTTTTCTGACCAATTCTATGCAGTCGGTCTTCTGCCTGTCGGTGGATTGCAGGACTCCAGTCAAGTTCTGCAAAAATAACATATCGTGCACGGCTCAAGTTGATGCCAACATTTCCTGCCCTAAGACCTGCAATCAGTAGTTTTGTTTTTCCAGCTTGAAATGCATCAATGCTGTCTTGTCTTGCCTTGTCGGTTTGACCACCAATTATAGCTGATGGAGAATATTTGCCTAGTCTTTCATGCAATAGTTGATGAATGTATTTGTGGTGGCAAAAGACAACTACACTTTCCTCAATTTCCATTATGTTTTCAACAAAGTTGATGACGTATGGAAGTTTTGCAACTCCTGCAGCTTGGCGTTCTCCCTGTATAGCTCGCTGGTATGATGCAGATTTGTCAAACATCGATTTTGCGTCTCTTTGTTCTTCTTCAAGTTTTTCCCAAATTCTGTTTAGCTCCTTGTGGTAGTATTCAATGTCAGCATCAATTACTTCCTTGTATCGCACCTTTTCTTTGAGCTCTTTTAGTACGTCAGATTTTTTGCGTCTCAGCATCACATGCTTTCGCAGCTCTTTGTGTAGTGACTGTCGTTTGTTTTCAAGAACAATTGCCTTTCCTTTGTCATTTACATAACAGAAATATTCACAAAACTCTTTGAAGTTTCCAAGAAGGCCAGGCCTTAGAATATCAACAATTGGCCATATCTCAGAGCCACGATTATAGATTGGAGTGCCTGACAGCCCAATTCTGTACTTTATAGATTCTAGTCCGGCCAGTTTTTTTACAGCCGCATATTTTTGGGT
>JACPVU010000082.1 GCA_016191585.1 archaeon | reverse complement strand
AGGTGTAGTGAGTCAAGTGATCCTTTTAGTGCTTACCAGCAATCGGTAAAAAAGAAATTTCATTTGCTAAATCTCAAAGAGATAGCATAAATCGTATTTCCAAAATTCGACAATAAAATCTAATTAAATTAATATATGTAGCATGACGCTTCAGATCGCCGGGCATGCATTCTGATAAAATTAAAGAGTTTTTAAAAAAAAATAAAACTGCTGCCCAAGGAGGAGGTGAAGACAAAATCCTCGCTCAACACGAAAAGGGAAAACTTACTGCACGAGAAAGAATTGAACTTCTTTTAGATGAGGGAAGCTTTGTTGAGCTTAACGCACTAACCACTCATCACTACTATGAATATGATATGCAGCAAAAAAAGTTCTTTGGTGATGGCGTCATTACAGGATATGGAACAATAAACGGAAGACAGGTCTTTGTTTTTGCTTATGATTTTACTGTACTAGGCGGCACGCTGAGTGCAATGGGTGCAAAAAAAATTACAAAGCTTATGGATCATGCAGTTCGTGTAGGATCTCCAATTATTGGAATTATGGACTCTGGCGGTGCACGAATTCAGGAAGGAATACTAAGCCTTGATGGATTTGCTGATATCTTTTATCATAATGAGCTTGCATCAGGCGTAGTACCGCAGATCACTGCAAGCATTGGCCCATCTGCTGGAGGTGCTGTATATTCTCCTGCAATGACTGACTTTGTAATAATGGTTGAAAAGGTAGCTACAATGTTTGTCACAGGCCCAGATGTTGTAAAGACAGTTCTTGGAGAAGAGGTATCATTTGATGAATTGGGTGGAGCAATAACACATGGAACAAAAAGCGGGGTTGCACACTTTGTTGCAAAAAATGAATACGAATGTATGGATTACATCAAAACCCTTCTTTCCTACATCCCGCAAAACAATACCGTAGAACCATCTGTTGTTCCAAACGACGATGACCCAAACAGATTGGATCACAATCTCATCAACATAGTTCCTGAAAACTCACTTCAGCCCTATGACATGAAGCAAATAATTTACTCTGTTGTTGATAATCACGCATTCTTTGAAGTCCATGAGCTATTTGCGCAAAACATCATAGTCGGATTTGCAAGACTGCATGGAAGGACAATTGGAATTGTTGCAAACCAGCCTTTTCATCTTGCTGGCGCACTAGACATTGACTCTTCAAGCAAGGCAGCACGATTCATTAGATTCTGTGACTGCTTTAACATTCCAATCATTACTTTGGTTGACACACCAGGATACATGCCTGGGACAAACCAAGAACACAACGGCATCATAAGACATGGAAGCAAGCTGTTGTATGCATACTGTGAAGCTACAGTTCCAAAGATTACGCTAGTTATTGGCAAGGCATATGGTGGGGCATACATTGCCATGGCAAGTAAAAACTTGCGAACAGACATCAACTATGCATGGCCTACTGCCCAAATTGCTGTACTTGGCTCTGAGGCAGCAGTTAGAATAATGAACAAAAGAGACTTGGATAAAGCAAAGGACCCCGAGGCGCTAAAAAAGCATCTAGTGGAAGAGTTTACAGAAAAATTTGCAAACCCATACGTTGCAGCCTCACATGGAACAGTTGATAGTGTAATTGACCCAGCAGAGACAAGACCAATGCTAATCAAGGCACTAGAGATCCTAGTAAACAAAAGAGAAAAACAGCTACCACGAAAACACGGAAACATCAATCTGTGATTTTATGATAAAAAAGATTCTGATTGCAAACAGGGGTGAGATTGCACTGCGTGTGATCAGAACATGTCAAGCACTTGGAATAAAGACAGTTGCAGTCTATTCTGATGAGGACTATAACTCGTTGCATGTAAAAAAGGCAACAGAGGCATACCATATTGGCGAGGCGGCACCAAAAGAAAGTTACCTAAACCAACAAAAAATCATGGATGCCATTGTTGTATCTGGTGCTGACGCAATCCATCCTGGTTACGGCTTTCTTTCTGAAAACTCTGATTTTGCAAAATTGTGTGAAAAAAACAAGATCAACTTTATTGGTCCATCAGCTGCATCCATGGATCTTTGCGGTGACAAAATGAGATGCAAAGCTGCTATGCTGAAAGCCAAAGTTCCTACAATCCCGGGAAGTCCAGATCTTGTAAAAGATGCAGATGAAGCATTAGACATTGCAAACAAAATTGGATATCCAGTTTTACTAAAGTCAGTTTTT
>JACPVU010000093.1 GCA_016191585.1 archaeon | reverse complement strand
TGTACATATATCAGGTCATATCCATGAGATGGAAGGCGCAGAGGAAAAGATAGGAAAGACCCTCGTTTTCTCGGTCGGCACAAGAGGCAGAATAGTAGAATTATAAACTAGTGGACAGACATTGTTTCTATTATTAATTCTGAACTAGTTACAATAACAAAGATTTATAAAGACTATTTGTCTTTTGTTCTGTATGTCCAGAGAAATAGTTGTAGAGAAGTTAAAAGTGCTTGGTGTTTTCCCCAAAAATGACAAGAACGAAATTGCAGAAATTTTTGAAAAGTGCACAAACCTATACGAAATAGGGAAAGAATGTGGAAGACGACATTGGAGCTGCGGCTCCGGACAATTTGTTTATTTTCATCTAGAAGCATTGATGAAAAAGGAACCTGAATATAGGGCAGGATTTCTCGCAGATGCAAAGCAAGGACTTGGCGGTTTTGGAATTTCTCCAGAACACATTGAAGAATATTTCTCAAGCGGAACAGACCCGTCTAGTGTGTTCTCATTAATATATGAAAAACAATACGATATAGATGCAAGGATGAATTTCTACGAAAAAGCCAATCAATTTGCTCTTGACAGAATGAAGAAATGGCTTGATATTTAACCCGATTCCAATGGGCGCCACACGACTTTAGTTGTTCCCAAAAATGGCCGGAACGAAACTGCAAAAGTTTTTGAAAAATGTACAAGTTAATCCTGTAACTACTTTAGAGAAACGAAACCTTTATAAAGACTAATGCAATCTTATTTATTGTGAACCAAATGTCAGATAAATATATTGGAACAACAGCATCATCTTTAGATCATTATTTTGGAAACCATATTGGAATAGTTAGATTATGGCATTTAGAAGGACTAATGACAAAAGATTTTGATTCTTGCAAAAGGAATTTTATTGAAGGGCTAGAAAGAACAATTGGAGAAAATTTGCCAGAATATGCTGGTATTACAAACCAACATTTAAGACAAATGATTCAAGTAGCACAGCAGGGAGATTTATCAAATATTGATACAGTAAAAACACTTTATAAAACTTATTACAAAATTAAAAAAGACCCATTTGATGAACAAAAGTTATTCGGGAAAAAATAAATCTATTTCTGTCAACTCAACGTAGGAGCGATTGAGTTTAACATGATCATATCAGAACATATCATTTTCTTTCTGCTATTTTCTCTATTTCAGCCACAGGCCTGCGTTCGTGGATACCGACGTCAGCAGAATGCCAGTACCTTATGTTTGTTTCCCCGTACTGCCAGCACAGGAATATTTTTTTCCCTTTCACTACAGAATAAAAATCAACAAGACCGCCGTCTACGTCCTTTACGATGCATCCAAACTTTTCTATTTTTTTCAGGCTCTGGTCTATTCTCTTGAGATTAATATTTATTTCCTGCTCAAATTTTCTGTAGCTATCGGCGTCAATATTATCACTGTCATTAAGGTCGTTACCCCAGAATTCCTTTATCCATTTCATCTCGTCCCTTACGAAAGCGGTCTTCTTTTTCAGGACAAATATCTCGTCGAATATCATCTTTATCTTCGGTATTAATTTGTTCGCTTCGTCTATGCTGAATTCTTTGAGCGTCATAAAACTCTGGCTATATATGGTTCGACGCAATTAAAATAGTTTTGCATGCTTTGAAGCTGCAAGATTGGCAAAAGTATAGCATTAAACAAATTATTGAAAACGTAATAACCGTATTATTTTGTTTTCGTTGAGAAATAATTGTATGTAACTGCAAACAGCCAACCGACTACAAATGCAACAATGACAATTGCAACCAATCCAGTGAGCACACCAGAAACGGTGACAGAAGCCGCAATTTTAGTCATGTCAATTCCATGAAAAATACTCCCAAAAAATCTAAGGCTGACTTCCGGGGCAAGCACAAGCAAAAGCGCACATACGAGAGAAAGTATTGCAGAAACAACAGCTAAAGAAAATGCAACAACTTTTGGATTTAGTTTGTTTGCCATAATATCTAATTGTGATAGTTAGTATATCAACCTTTCCATGATGCTGAATTATATCGTATTTCATATTCGTATGATGATCGTCGAGGTAGGCATATACGTCTTGTTCTGACGTATATGCCAGCTAGAGGCATTAAAACAAACTGACGCCCATAGTGCGTCTATCTGCCTGATAATGCCTCTCACGTCGACGATCATACTTTAATGGAATACAATCCTGAATTAGACATAACAAACGTTTTTGCAGCGTTTTTACTAGCTTACCCGCCGCCGACGGTGTTCTGCTGCGTAAGAAATAGGACCGACAGTTTTTCAACGAGCTGGTCCTCGTATCGCATGAGGTCTGTTGCGGTCACGATGCCTATGCATGTTTCGCCTGTCTTGTCGGTCACAGGCAGCCGTTTTATATGGTTCTTTATCATAATCTTTGCAGCGTCTTCCAGGGTATCGTTTCCCTTTACAGTAATTATCTTCTTTGTCATAACTTCAGAAATATTTTTGTCGCTGCCGTTTTTCTTCAGAAAAGCTTTGAGGAGATCTTTCTCGGTGACAATCCCAACAAGTTCAAAGCCGGATTTTGTCACAACGAGTCCGCTTATGCCGTATTTGATCATCTTTTTTGCGGCGTCTGTAACGCTTTTATCTGGTGTTATTGTTACAAGTTCACTGTTCATAATCTCCTTTATTTTCATACTCATAATCATCATCTTATTGTGCTATAGAATGGTATTGGTGATTCTAACTATATAAGTTTTTCCTTAATCTTATTATAATGCAAGCATTATATATGGATGACTCTTACCTGAAAGAATTTGATGCAGAAATAAAACAGGTAATTGGGAACACCATAGTTCTGGACAGGACTGCTTTCTATCCTGCGAGCGGCGGACAGCCAACCGACACGGGAAAAATAATAACTAACGGAAAAGAATTCGTAGTTTCTAATGTTGTCAAACAGGACGGCGAGATACTCCACCAATTGAGTTCGATGGACGGTTTGAATGTAGGTGAATCTGTCAGGGGTGTTATAGACTGGGGCAGGCGCTATACGCTAATGAGGCACCATACAGCTGCGCACGTTCTCAGCGGCGTGTTCAACAAGGAAGCCGGTGTACTGATAACAGGCAATCAGCTTGACATAGAGAAAAGCCGCATTGATTTTTCACTGGAAAACTTTGACCGCGAACAAATGGCAAGATATTTTGAAATCGCAAACGAACTTGTTGCAAAAGACCTGTCAGTCAGTGTTTACTATATTTCAAGAGAAGAAGCTGAAAAAAACCCAAGTCTGGCAAAGCTCGCAACAGGACTGCCTGCAGGAATACAAAATATAAGGGTTGTTGACATAGTCGGATTTGACGCCCAGGCAGATGGCGGCACACATGTCAAAAGCCTCATAGAGATCGGAAAAATAGAATTCGTGAGCGCCGAGAACAAGGGGAAAAATAACAGGCGGATTTACTATACACTAAAGTAAGTGATAATAATGAAAGAAATATACAAACCATTTATAATAATTATTTCGATTTTAGTGATACTTGCAATAATTCTGACTCTGGGACAGACGTACAATTATTGCAATTATAACGCACAGCCATTTCTCCCAACCTTTTCTAATACTACAGATACCGGGACATTTGGAATTTCCAACTCAGGCTTTGTCACTGCAAATATCACGCTGGACGGTGTCCGCGTGGTACTGACAAATAACTGCCATGAGATAGGATTTGACGTCACAAACGACCAGGCGTATTCGATACGGAACGGGCTCGATGGTACAATGACGGTGAGGCCGCTCACGCATGACATACTGCGTGATATCGTTGAAGGATTCAATATAACTATACTGAACATGCGGATCGAAAAATTTGACAATGACATATATTATGCAAGGGTGTTTATCCAACAGGGCAGCAAAATAATAGACATGGATATACGGCCCAGCGATGCAATAGCCCTTTCGCTGAGGACGAAAAACACATTATATATCAATGAAACAATGCTGAAAGAAAAAGGGACTGTTGTGTGCTAAAGTGATAATATGAAAAAAACTTATAATATTTCCCGCGGCGACACGCTGTTCATAATCCTTGTTATGCTTATGATTGGTTTTGTTCTTGGAACAAGTTTTGCGCCTGAAAGGATTGTCTTCACAGACCAGCCAAAGAACTACGTCAGGGTCGAGGGCGAAAGAATAGTCGAGATGGGAATACCTGCAGTTGATATGTACGGTAACGGGGTCGTTGCAAAACTTATAACTACCATCAGACCAGGAACCGGCCAGGTGCTTGTAAATGTGAATGACGTTCTTGCACAGTTCGATACGCAGCTTTCTGGCAGGTCTGCTGCAAAAGCCGTAGCCAATGTTACGTCAACAGATATGAGCAATCTCGACATAATCTACGAAATAAAGGTGAACGCAACCATTATCGAAGGACCGTCAGCAGGAGCGTCTATGGCAACTTCAATTTATCTGGCACTGAATACTGCCGGATGTCGATCTTCACCGCGCCGCGGCCGACC
>JACPVU010000102.1 GCA_016191585.1 archaeon | reverse complement strand
GTAGCTCTTTACTTAGCTCTTCTGGAATTTGTTGTGTTGCTAATAGTTGCTCCACGGTTCTTGCCTTTGGCACAGAGATCTTGCTTTTATCAACGCCAAGAGATTTTGCGATTAACTCTATTCCCTCTTCGCGTGGAGTATACTGGGTATGAATCCAGATTACTTTATCATAGCTGCCTATGTTTGATACAGCTTCCGGCAGAGAGATCTGAGTACGAGTATGTTTCTTTGCCATCTCTTCTAGATTCTTCTTGTACTTTTGTATTCCATCAGCAACTATTACAACAAACTTTTTACCACCACCAAAGTTTGCCATCTGTATCACTGCGTAAAGTGCAAGGGCGCTACTTTCGCCTATGTCATGACCTTTGTCTACAAAAAACTTTAGAAGACGTTTTGCCTGCTCAAAATCTACTTCATGTTCTCCTGCATATCGCTCAGGCTCGTAAAACTTTAATCCAGATGCCTTGTCTTTTGTCCTAATTCCTGCAACATCCTGAGCACCAAGTGGAAATACTACATGCAGTGATTTTTTTCCATATTTTTCAGACAAGTATCTGCTCAAGCCACCAGACGTGCCGCCCGTACCAAATGTACAGACAATTCTAAAGTCTGCCAGCGAATTTCCTTTTTCATGTAATTGTTGGTCTATCTCAGCTGCGGTAACATTTCTATGTACATTAATGTTCAATTCATTGTCATATTGTTCTGGGCAGAAACAACCGTAGATCTTGGCAAGAAACTTTGCCAAGTTTATGATATCTTGACTAGCTAAAAGTGATTGTATCTCAGAGCTTGCTTTATCAAAAATTGTAGGATCAAATCCAAGATCAGATAATTGTGAGCGAATGTTAGTGGCGGTTGCTTTTGCGGCTAAAAGGTTTGGGTTGTCTTTCATTCCAGGAGCAGGGCAGATGTCCATGTCAAGATCCATGATGCGTATATTCTCGTTTCTTAACTCCTCAAAGACTCCCTCCTGTAGCTTTCTTGAGACAAGTGTAACTACACTTAGTCCAAGTTTAGATAACTGACCAAGGGCTATCCCAAAGTTCCCCGAGGTAGCTTCGATTATTGTCTGCCCACTCCTAAGTTTGCCTGTAACAATGGCGTCATTGATTATGTGGACAGCGGGTCTGACTTTAATCGAGCCTGCTAGTAAGTTAGAATCGAACTTGCCGAAAACTTTCAGATCTGCGTCGGCAAGATTCTGGTTGTACACATTTTTTGCACATTCTTTCAAATCTTCAGTAATATCAATTAGCGGTGTTGCGTTGACAACTTTTACTTCACCCTGTTTTTCTTCCAGATGAGGAACCTTACTCCATATCTCTTGTTGAAAATGCTCAAGCAAAGTGTTGTCAATGTTGTTTCCTTTAGTTATTTCCAGTAATATTCTCCTCTCTTTGTTATCATTATGCCACAAGATCATATAAAATATCGGATGGGCATCTTTCTGTTTAGACTAATCTTATCTATGATGAAGTCGTAGATAGTAGGTTAGGGAAATGGTTGAAAAATCATTTGATCCTGAGATACTTTATACCAAGATAGTACACTACTATGTAGACAAGGGACATACAAAAGAACAGGCAAACAACATTGCACAAGCAATTATCAGACGCGAAGCCAAAAGGCGGATTTGCAAAAATGTCAACTGCAAGCATTCCTCAAACGAGCATATCAGACAGTCGCAGACTTGTCTTGTTTTAGACTGCAACTGTACAAGTTTTGTAAAATAAAAAAGCAAAATGATGCAACGAGTCAAAAAGTAATTACACTTTTGCTGAATAGCAGATTTACAGATTCATGCCTGATTTGAAGGCAGGATTTGCATTAGCAGTTTTTGCACTAGTTGGCATGCTAG
>JACPVU010000092.1 GCA_016191585.1 archaeon | reverse complement strand
CTCCTATGGGCTACCTTCGTTTACGATCCAGTTGCACACTGGGTTTGGGGCGGTGGTTACATTTTCGCAGGAGCGTTAGATATTAATCCAGACCTATCTCCATCATTCGCATTAGACTTTGCTGGTGGTACTGTTGTACACATTACTTCAGGATTCACTGCATTAGCAGGTGCCTTAGTCCTTGGCAGAAGACTTGGATTTGGTAAGGTACCAATGGAACCACACAACATACCAATGGTAGTCCTCGGGGCATCATTGCTTTGGTTTGGATGGTTTGGTTTTAACGCAGGAAGTCAAGTAATGGTAGACGGCGTCACTGTAAGCGCATGGGTTGTTACAAACACAGCAACTGGTATGGCTGCTATCACTTGGGTCTTGATGTCATGGGCACATACAGGAAAACCAAGTATTGTAGGAGCTGCATCAGGTGCAGTAGCAGGATTGGTCGCAATCACTCCAGCTTCAGGGTTTGTTGGTCCAATGGCTTCGATTATAATCGGAATTGCAGCTGGAACAATTTGTTACGGTTCTGTATCATTCAAGAACGCACGTAAATGGGATGACGCATTAGATGTATGGGGAGTACATGGAATGGGTGGTCTTACAGGTGCAATTTTGACTGGTACATTAGCTAGTCCACACATTTGGGATACCGGTGTTGGTATTGGTGCATGGACTGGTACTGCAGAAGGAATGGAACAGCAAGCAATCAACATCATGGGTGCAGCCATATCAATTGGCTATGCATTTGGTGTTAGCATTGCAATCCTCAAAATAATGGATGCCGTTTGGCCTGGTGGAATCAGGGTCACTCCTAAAGAAGAGGAGATTGGTCTTGATTTGGCACAGCACTGAGAAAGAGCATACGTCAACGAATAAGGAAAAATCCTTTTTCTTTTCTTTTTATTATTCAAACCAAATAAATTTACATCTGTTATATTTTCTTAGATTATGATAATCTCTACAACAAACCTCAATTCAATCCTAAGTGATTCTAATATTGTAATAATTGATACACGTTCTTTCAAGGAATACTCAGAAGGTCATATTCCTGGAGCTGTAAATTTAGATCTGTTTGCATTTCATTGGATTGATACAACTAAGGAAGGAATTGAAAATTTCAACAGACAAACTGAAATGCTTTTTTCATTTGTTGGAATTACGCCAGAAAAAAAAGTTGTATTTTATGATGAAATCTCTGGCATGCTAGCTGCAAGAGGTGTTTGGATGTTGATGTATTTTTCACATCCAGATGTATCTATATTAGATGGAGGAATGAAAAAATGGAAACAAGAAAATCTTCCGCTAGAAACAAAATCAAATGG
>JACPVU010000091.1 GCA_016191585.1 archaeon | reverse complement strand
TTTCTTATTTTTCCAGAGTTAGCGGCTGATTTCAAGTCGTTGACTGTTTTTATTTTCAGCTTCTCGTACAGAGCCTTGATTTTCTTGGGGCCGAGACCGTCTATCCTTCTCAGGGAATCAAAATCCATCTGCATCTTTTTCTTCATCTTTTCATAGTAATCAGAATGACCTTTCATGAGGTATTCGTCTATGTGCTCAGATATGCCCTTTCCGATGCCAGGTAATTTTTCTAAACCACCAGATTTCCACACGTCCTCAATAGGCTGCGTCATGTTCTCTATATTCTGAGCAGCCTTTCTGTAGGCATTTATCTTAAAAATAAGATCTCCTTTAAGCTCGAGGAGGTCTGCTATGTCGTGCAGAAGGTTGGCAACTTCCTGATTTTTCATAATAATATTTCTAAGAAGAAGGTAAAAAAGCAATTATACGTGCTTTTCAAGTTTCTTCGCGCGCTTTTTCCTTTTCAGGACAACTGCCCCGTCTTCTATACCCACTTCGATGTTATTCGTATCAAGTCCAGGAACATGAATAGACCTGCTGAACGAGCTGGCTGACGATTCCTCCTTGTAGAAGTTCTTGCCTTTTCTTACGCTGTGAGACTTCTTTGCGGCATTTATTGACAGCGTATTATCTTTTATCCTGACGCTTATCTCGTCTTTCTTGAATCCAGGAATTCTTATTATGGCGAATCCGGATTTTTTAGAGTTCTTGACATCTTTTTCATCACCCTCCCAGTAGAACATGAAATTTCTTTTGTCCATGGACACCACCAATAATACTTTTATGCTGTAAAGAAATATAAAAGCATTTTCATGAAGTAAGATGTAATGAAAAGAAAAATACGATAATATTCTTCTTCCTTGCGAAGCTCATGACAGACGAAATCGTGCTGGAGGAAAAAATAAAGGACGCAAAATTCTTTGAAAAAAGCGATATAGGCGGGCTTGACCTAGTTGACAGCGCAAGATGGCTTTTTGACAAACATTTCGGAATAAGTAATTAAGGAATCAGAAGCGCTAATTTTTAGCATAGAATCAACAGGAAAGACGGAAGCTTCTTTCTCCATGCTGATAATGCCATCAGTAGAAATCGTAGTTGATGAATCTTTTCTGGCCGAAGTGTTGTATCATCTGCTTCACGTGGAATGAAAATCCGCCTATCTTCGGCGGGCCGTGACCTGGAAATAGATACTGGACATCCAGATCCAGCAATCTGTTAAGTGACATTAGCATTCTGCTGCTGTCGCCTGTTGGCAGGTCTGTCCTTCCTATTTTTTCATCAAAAATAGTGTCGCCTGATAACAGTATTCTCCTGTTTTCTTCGTACAAACAGATCGACCCAGGCGTATGTCCTGGTGTGTGAATAACTTCGAAAGTGAAATTGCTGGTCTTTATCTTTGCTCCATCCTTCAGAGGCTTGTCAATGGTTACTATCTTCGGGCGCGCGTCAAAGAATTCTGCGAGCATTCCATCACCTGATTCCAGTGCACCCTTGTCGTTGACGTGCATGTAGATCTGTGCTTTCAGCCAGTCGCGTACCTTCTTCGTGGCTCCGGCGTTGTCAAAATGACAGTGAGTATTCACGAGACCTTTTATTTTGTAACAATCGTAGTGACTTTCTATGTAATCTTTCAGCTGCGTGAACAAAAACCCTGTCCCACAATCAACGAGGAGCTCACCATCAACAAGGTATATGTTTGGCTCCTGCTCGATGCCTCCAAGGGCTTCGATGCCGTTATAGACTTGCATGAATAGAAATTGATTTCATATCTTAAATTTCTTGGGCATATTTTTCAAGGAGAAAATTGTGATTCAATTGTAATTCTCTAGCTCTACGTGCCTGCCGATAAGATCGTGCGCGTTGAACGACTGGAAGCCGCTGTCGGTTTTCAGTATGACGATATTACCTTTTGCAGCGACGACGTCACCTTGTATATTCACGTTGTCGCCCATCTTTATTTTTCTAGGTTCAAAAGAAACAGAATCAAGCTTGTAGTAACTTCTAAGGTCGTAGATCTCCGTAGGCACCATATATTTGCTGACTCCGTTATTTTTCAGGCTGTTTATGGAAGAAACGAGCATCTGTATTGACTTGTTGGGGTTGCCGAAAAGGAGCTTGTGCTTCTGGTCACCTGTAAGGCGGTCGACGATGTTGAGGTACGAACTTATCTCCTGTTCTATGACACGAACTTCTTTTCCGTCTTTTACAGCCGCAATCTTTGCACCGAAGTCAGCACCCTGCTCTATCAGACGTTCGATCAGACGGAACTGCTGGGATATACCAACTTTTATGACAGAGTCAAAAGCAGCAAGATAAACAAAAAACTTGTTTTCTATGCAATTGTTTCTCAACTTCTCGTTCATGCATACTGAACCGTCGCATTTCATGCACATGAAGAAATCGTCGTTTAATTTACATTCGTTGCAATTGTAACCGCTGTCGAGCAACCTGTTATCGGGGCATGGAACGTGCTTGCCATTAGAAAAATGACCGATGCACCGCCTTTCACCTACAGACATTGATATGTGTTTGTTCATGATATCAAATTTTCTGATTCCGTTGTCTAGAAAGAATAATGACGGCTCTAATGTACTGTTGTTTGTTGTCCACTTATATTTGATTGTCTGCACGCATCTTCATCTCCAGCTTGACAGCTTCATTAAGGGTTTTCTCATTCTGCAGATCTTTTTGCAGAGCACAAAACAGGTTTTTTGCAAGCTTATCGTATTGCTTGTCGCGTTTTTTATCTGCAATTGACCTGAAAAAACCTGACTGAAATTCGTCTTTGTAAAATATAATGCAAGGCAGGTTGAACCTGATATAGGAATTGAGGTCTATGACATTCTTACTAACAACAAATGCGTGAAGCATGCAGGCGAGGTCATCTGAGAACCCTTTCCTTACCATTTCACGGCCGACTATAACGTCTTCTGTTATGTGCGTGACGCTGTAAATCTTCTTCATGAACAGTCTGAAAAGTTCGAATCTCACAACAGTTTCAGCTATTTTTTCATCACACTCTTTATTGCCGGCAAATTTGAGCACTTTCATAACTATCATTAGTGAGGCGTCTAAATAAAAAGAATTATTGACATCGTTAGCAGTCAAGCTCGTCGAAGTTGCCAGGTGCAGTGACTTTGATTACACTACCTGATGCGCATGTACCTGCTGAAAAGTCACAGGACGTTGTCTGTCCGGGTCCGACATCACCGAAAACAGTTCCCGTGCACGTACCTTTTGCATTATTGACATAAACAGACAGTTCTGCAGCCTTGATTATCTGTTGTCCTATGTTTCTAACGTAGACAATTGCATTAGTCGCGTCAACGTTGTCTATTGTTATCTTCTTTGCCTGGCGATCAAGGTCTGACCTCAGTGTTGATTCGGTTGCGTTTGATGCTGTCGATGCGATCCTTGTGAAGAATATGAATGCAAACCCTGTCATGGACAGCGTTATAAGCAAAAGAAGTATCACGGCTATTACAGGAGTTATTCCTTTCATTCAGCATCACTAATCACTATTATGCATTCTTGCTATTTATATAAGTTTCCCATCGTTTAGGGCCTTCCACTTACGGTTTGCATAATCCTGGAGATCGCGTTCCTTGTCCTCTGGCAGCGACATTTTCAGTATTTCAAGGATGCGCTTTACAGGCTCGTTGTGCGGTGGTGTCTTTGTCACAGAAACAGCGCCTTTTTCAACTTCATAAATAGGCCATAAGTATGATTCGGTTGCCATTCGCCCCATCTCTATAGTATTTGAAGGCTCGAAACCCCAGCGGCTGGGACACGGCGTCAGAAGGTCGATGAATCTTGTGCCTGTTTTCAGGAAAGATTTCTTCAGCTTTGATATAAAATCCTCGTAATATGATATGGACGCAGTTGCAGCATAGGATGCATTCCGTACAAGAGGTACAAACTCCTTCATGCGGCCTGGCTGCAGCGAATTATTGCAGCATATGTAAAGTATGTTTGCTTCTGATGACAAAACCGTGGACAAGGTCGAAAATGTAATACCGTCACTGGCATAGACAATGACGTTTATGTCAGGTCTTGCGTTTGCGATACCGATTGCAGTGGCTGCCGGGTTGTCTGATTTTATGACATTCAGCCTCAGGTGAGATTTCCCGAGTTCGGCAACCTCCCCTGGTGATACAACAAGCACTGTATTTTTCAGGTTTTCTACTGACTGCAGTATAAACTTGAGGCCCAGGGTCACGCCGCATCCAAGGCAGCTGTCTGTTGATTCGAAAACATGATCGGTCTTTGTTAGGATCTCCATGAAAACACCATTACACATTATACTGAAACCAAATTATTAATATACAAGCATATTTTACACTTATTCTGAAAGACGCTCTCCTATCTTCTTTATGACAGCCATCAATTCGTCAGTCCTTTCTTCAAGCTGTTTTTCCTGACCTGCCATATAATACCATGTGGAGTAATCGCCGTACTTCTTTTTTAGCATGAATCTTTTGACCGGGATCCCTCTTTTCACTGCTATCAGGAAGAGCTCGTTATGCTTCGGAAAAGTGGATTTTATGTCTGCCACTGGTACAGGACCTTTTTCCAGCAGACTGACGAACTCGGACACGTTGCCTTTTTCCGGCGATCTCAGCCCAGTGACCCAGTGATAGACAGCTGAGTAGGATATGTCCAGCTTGTCGGCGATCTCTCTGACAGATAATCCTGATTTATGAAGAGCAATTACCTGGTCGTAAAACCTGGCATAATATTCCTTTCCTTTACGCATGTTATAACCTCAATTAAATTGCATTAAAGCACGATCATCTGCGTGAGAGCTATTGTCTTTTTGACAATAGCTCTAGCTAAGGATATCATCGAAAGATGATATCCTTCACGCAGATGATCGTCGTATGAATATGCAATTAATTTTATAGCCTCTTATATATTTTGAACACAATTGCCGGCAAGACAATGGCAACTACGACCAAAGCCAAGAATACTGGAATGTTGACATATGAATAGCAGTTGCCGGTACAGTTGCCTGTTGTGTCGCAGCTCACAACAGGGCACGACAATGTTATTGCATAGGTTACAAACAAAAGAAGAAGAACGAAAAACACGAGTACTGAAAACAATATACGTTTCTTGATGTTCATGTGTTTGCCCATTATATCAACCAGCAATGTACAGGCTCACGAAAGCCATACTACTTCTTCCTTCTCGCTCTTAACAAGTCGGTTGAACATGTCAATGAAGTCCTTCTCATTAGGATAGCGCCCAAGAAGAAGGAAACTGCTGCAGAATCCGGAGTCGTGCTTAGCTTCATTGTACAGGACCCCGCATGACGATATGGACACGAACCGTTCAAATACAAGGGATTTCTTGATGTTCTTCAGGGCAATTTTTACTGCGTCTGCTGGCCATGGATTGGATACGCGGATGCGGAGCAACCCGACTTTTTTGCCCTCAGTCCTCATCTGATTGACAGCCGCCTTTGCAGTTGTTGAACTGAAGCCGGAAACAATAATTGCATATTCAGCGTCTTCGAGTTTGTATGTTTCTACGAGCGGTAGACTACGACTGGTCTTTTTCTTCCACAATACAGACGTACTTTCCACTACTGCTGGCACGTTCTTCATTACCTTATGCTGCTGCATAGTAAATGAAGGATCGTAATCGGAATTGAAATACTGCTGCTTCCTCTCGCTGATCTGGTGCGGCATCAAGAACTTTGAGACGTAATTGCGTGCAAACCTTTCCTCTGGCATGTGAGCAGGTTCCTGGAAGCCTGCCATATCAATATTAACAACAGAAGGCATCAATATGTTCTTGCTTTCTGACACCTTGCATGCCTGTATGATAGTGTCAACTACTTCCTGGGTGCTTTCTGGTATAAACGTAATAAATCCGGCGTCCTTGAAAGACGACATACAGTCGTGTCCTGCTTTGTTTGGAGGCCACATGTTTGCAATTACAAGAGGTATGCGCATGTATGAAACATTACAGTAACTACAATTGTTCACGGATGACACGACTAAAGATCTTTTCCCACCAAGCTCACTGCCTGTTGCGGCATTTACAGCAGAAGATAATGAGACCATGAGGTTCGCAGGCACACCGAGCTTTTTCATCGCGTTCTCTGCTTCTGACAACGCCTGGGCTGCGTGAAAATATACAGAATCAACAGATGACATCTTTGCTCCGTATGCTATCGATTCGCCAATAGACAGTAATTGCGGTTTGGACATGATTTTTCACCTTAATAAACTGTAGTTTCTAGACCAGCAAAAAATATGAAAAATATGATAAGCTGTATTATTAGCAGGACAGCGGTTTTCTTCTCATTTTTAACAAGCAGACCTGCCAGTAACAATAAAATCAAAGGTGTGAAAAAGACTATAATTGATGCATCTATGATTATATTAAACTTCCATATCAGGGCAATAATTTCTACTATAGTAAGTAGGATAAATACGTACTTCGTCTTATTCATATTTATCTTCATTTTGCTTCCCTCTCTTCTGTTATAGCTGCGGACGGGCATTCGCGCAAACATATGAGACAGCCTGTGCATAAATTATAGTCGATGACAGGACGGCCTTTTTCATTCTTGCTTATTGCCCCGTAAGGACAGAATATTATGCAGTTGTAGCTGTTTGTACACCTTCCGAGGTCTATCTTCGGCCTGAATGTTCTGACAGGTTTTTGTACATCTGCTTTAGCGTCTAAAACAGGTATCTTTTTTTCATCATATTTTATTGCATTATCATCAATACCAGGAGTTTGTTCCATTTTTAACCTACCCCACAGATTTGTAGCCTTCATCTATGGAAGAGCCTGCGTCCTTGTACACGTCAGCGGAAGCAGATTTTAATGACTTCAGCGTTATTTTGTTGAAGTACTTGGCCAATGCACCGAGCATAGACATGTCTGTCAGCGGTTTGTTCATGTGACCTATTCCGATAGTTGTAGCATCCAGGAAATAAGACTTTATGCCTGCTTTTTTCAGCTGTGGTGTAACTATTTTCTCTGAAGAATTGAATATTACAATACCCTTGGTTTTTATGTTGGATATGACGTTCTTGTTGTCCTGGCGCGTTTCGAATACGAGTGCGATATCAGAATGCTCTTTCTGTTTTGACAGTATGAAGTTCTTGTCTATTTTCACGAGACCCCATTCCCTTGAACTTTTCGAGGAAGGGAAGAAAATCGACTGGACGTGGAAGTTAGAAGTATGGGCAGCCTTTGCAAGAGTCTTGACAGCGGTTTCAACACCCTGTCCTTTCCTTCCGTGTATGGATATGACAATCATAGATCAAGACACCCGACATCTCAAACACTATATCTTGTTGCGAATGGATATATAGATAACTGCGAAACTTATGTAACATATTTTATAGGCAGTTATCTGTATACAAACTGCGTTCTTTGTGTCACCTGAGCAACGCAGTTTAGTATATAGTTATAGCCAAAACAAAGAAAAATGGCCAATTGAACATTAAAAACCAGCCAAACTGACTACGTATTTTGACAGGAGTAGTCAGATACTGTCAACTTAAGAATGATTAACCGCTGTTAATCATTCAGAAACAGCTATTATCAGCAGATAATAGCTGGTAAGTTGACAGTATCGAGTAGATAAACACATTAAAAAAGAAAAGAAAACAAGCTTAGTTTGTAGGCGTTTCTTCGGCTTGCTCTTCTTCTATTGACGTAGACGATATATGTTTTATTATCACAACGTCCCCCACGGAGTTAACCATGTTGAAAGGCACTATGACACCCTTCTTTTCGCCGACCATTGTTGCAAGGTGTGAACCGCTTACAGCATCAACGACCAATGATTTAACACGGAACTTCTCGAGGTCGATCCCTATGTCGACTATCTTGCCGCAGTAGGAGCCTTTTGCTGTAAAGACGTCCTTCCTCGTCATGTCAGAAAAGCTTTTCACATTTACAGGCATAAAAATTCCTCCGATATTTGAACCAATCTAGGATGATTAATGCCGCTGTTACTTATTAGCTTTGTTATACTAGAATTCATACGAAAACACACGACTTTAGTCGTGTAATGAAAGGTATGAATTCTGTATGACATGTATGGAAAACAAGAGTTTTCCTGCATAAGTAAAGTTTTGCTTTACTATATGCTTCAAGGGTCGTGACTTTAGTCATGAATTACAACAGAAGCATATCATACTCGAACAGCAACATTTTCCGCCCTGACTATCTGTCTGTAGAAAATTTGGCTTCTGAAATGTTTAAAACTATCGCTATTAATTATGTAACAGCACCTGCAGAAAAGAGAAATTTTTTGCAGGGTCTTTGTAATGCTTTTACATTACAAAAATGCTGGGATAGCCAAGACATCTTTTCTTCAAAAGAAAAGATGTATCAAAAGAACAACAAAAGAACAACAAAAGAACAACAAAAGAACAACAAAAGAACAACAAAAGAACAACAAAACGATAAAGAACACTATCAAAGGAATGTCGCACTTGATGCATCAATAAATGAGGAAAGGTTGTGGAATTCTGGCCTACGGCGCAGGTTTGCTAAAGCCCCTTCTTTCTTCAAAAGAAAGAAGGCCCTTGGGTTCAAGAAAGAACGCAAGACTGGTAAGAGCTCGCAAGCAACCTGTGAGGCGCAAGCCTCACGAGGGTTCAAATCCCTCTCCCAGCGCTTGATCTTTTCTTTCAAAAAGAAAAGATTAATCAAAAGAAAATAACTGAAATAGTGGTGTCAGAATGAAGGTCATGCAATACGCCGGAATTTTTCACAAGAACAGGATGCTTCTGGTAAGATATTCTGATTACGTCGCCTATATGAAAGACATGTGGTTTCTTCCTGGCGGTCATGTCGAAGAATCGGACAAGAATCCGGTCAGCGCAATAAAGCGCGAAGTTCTTGAGGAGACAGGACTGAAGATAAAAAATGTCAAGATATTCTGCCTACAGACAAGAAAATACTACGATAAAGAAATGAGATTCATAGTCTATTACACCGCAAACATATCAGGAAGCACTAATGTAAGGCTAAGCAGTGAGCATACCGCATACGAATGGGTAGAAATGAAGGACCTGAAGAGAAAGAAATTCATCAGCAAGAAATCATCAGAAGCTGTGAGAATGCTGGTGAAAGCAGGAAGACGATCATAAGAAGACAATTAAATGGGTATGATAAAATGAAGAGAAAATTCTTTATTACTCAGTACGCTGCAATTACCAGGAAAAAAAGGCTGATGCTTCTGCGAAATGATGACTGCTCTGACATAAGAGGAAAGTGGGTTTTTCCAGGCGGGCATATAGACATGGAACTGGATCCGCTGAAGGCTCTGGAAAGAGAGATCAAAGAAGAGCTTAATATGACGCTGAAAAGTGCTGTTCCGATAAAAACCGAAATAAAACTCTATCCTACTGGCTACAGGTTTGTAGTTTATTATAAAGTCAGTGTGGCAGGAAAAATAAAGATCAGCAAAGAGCACGACTCCTACAGATGGGTCTCGTTAGAGGATCTGAAAAAACTGAAGCTTCGAGATGCACAGGAGAAGAAAGTAATAGAAAATATCCTGAGGAATGTAGACACAAAAAATCTTGGATGATAGGTATGATAAAAATCACTTATTTTGTCCACGGCACAACAACGGACAACGAGAATGGCATAGCTACAGGCTGGAACCAGGGAAAGCTGTCAAAACTAGGCAGGAAGCAGTCTGTCGATTTAAGAAATATGATAAAGGGGAAGAAGTTTGATTTTGTATTTTGTTCTGATTTAAAGAGGGCTGTTGATTCTGCAAAGCTGACATTCGGAAAAAGCTTGTATGTAATCAAGGACAAAAGACTGAGGGAATGCAATTACGGCAGGTTCAACGGAAAACGTGCGGATATCGTGTACAAAATGAAAACAGATCACATTTCTAAGCAGTTTATTGGCGGGGAAAGTTACAAGGAGGTCGAAAAAAGAATGAGAGGATTTCTCAATTACCTGAAGAATAATTATTCCGGAAAAAGCATTGCAATCGTATCGCATCAGGGTCCGCAGCTTGCACTTGACGTTATACTGAAAGGAAAAACATGGAAAAAAGCGATGAAAGAAGACTGGAGAAATTCGGGTAAATGGAAACCTGGGTGGGGCTATAAGTTATGACAACCCACGCGACTCTATGTTATATTGTTAAAGATGGCAAAATACTGCTGATATACAAGAAGCGCGGATTTGGCGCAGGCAAATGGAACGGGCCGGGAGGC
>JACPVU010000050.1 GCA_016191585.1 archaeon | reverse complement strand
GTCGTCTTTCTCTCCACACAAACTCTTTTACTCAGCAAATAGTCGCCTACGACCAGATTCTTTTCCTCTACTTCACAGCGCTTCTTCAGTATCGGAATTATCCTGCTGCTTGCCTCGCGATTGTCAGCAAAAATTTTCACTTCCATTTCTATCGTCTCGTTTGTTTTATTATGAATTCCCTGATAATCGACTTCATTTCAGTGTAATGTTTTGGATTCGTGTAACTGTGATCTGCTCCATTGATTACGTATACGCCTGTGTTTAGAATCTTTCCAAGTTTTCTGGCTTGATTTATAGGTACAACTACATCGCTGTCGCCGTGAATTATAAGAACGGGGCAGGACATCTTCTTCGCAGCTCGCAGCGTATCGTATTTCTGCAGGTCCGTCCAGAATTCCCAATTAAGCTTGAATTCTTCGAGGTTTCCAAGCCTGTAATGTAATACTCCCAGCTTTTGCCAATTTTTCAAATCGATCCTTGATTTTTTTATTCGGTCCCTCCAGAATTTTTTTGGTTCTACAACTGCCGACCTTAATATAAGAAATCCAGTCTTTTCTTTCGATGCTGCAATTAGAGAGACAACGCCGCCAAAGCTCGAGCCAAATAATCCTATTTTCTTGAAGCCTTTATTTCTTGCGTATTTTATCATTGCTATCAGGCTTTCGATAGCTTTGCTTAATGTTGTGTCGGGTGAAACGCCATATTTGCTCGGGTAATTTTTTCCATGCCCATAATAATCGTATCTTATCGTTGCTACGCCTTCGGAATTGAGGTCTTTTTCCATTTCTTTATAAAAGCTCTGGTTGGTGCTGGACGTGAAGCCGTGTGAAAATATAACTACCCAGTATGCACCTTTGGGTCGTGAGAGTACTCCAGATACAGTGTTCCCTAGAGAATCAAGGATATTTATATTTTCTATTGTATCACCCATTGAAATCGCCCATTGACTTCTGATCGTGTACATGACGCTCATCCTGAACGTCAGTTTTTCTTTTCATGTCTGTAAGTATCTTTGTCATTTTTTTCTCCTTGTTGTGCGCGACCCAGTAATAAGTTTCATCTCTCGTGTTCTTGGTTATCAATACTATAACGCGGCCGGCGCGCGTTCTTGCCGTTCTTCCAGACCTCTGAATTTTTCTGATAGCCGAAGGAACTGGCTCATAAAAAATAACCATGTCCGTTTCCACGACGTCTAAACCTTCTTCAGCGACCTGGCTTGCGCACAGTATGTTGTAGAAGCCCATCCTGAATTCATTCAGTATTTTTTCTACCAGCAACCTCAGGCTTTCTAATTTTGGATGTTCCTTGCCCTCATCTATAAGTTCGTTTGTCAGCCTTACAGCATCGTTGAAGTTCTTGTCATTAAGAAGCCTTGCAACCGCGCGGCTGCCGTCTTTTTTCAAATCTACTAAGTAACTTTTCAATGACGTCAATGATTGTGTTTCTAAAAGCAGTAATGCATGATCGAGTTTTATTATTTCTGCTATCAGGGACATTGCCATGAACGCGTAGCCTTTTTTCTTCCTCGCAAGCTCCTGTTGAAGCTTTAGTAATTGCGACTTAGTCGTGTACGGCGAATGCAGGATTTTCAGGTCGATCAATTTCTTCAGAGTCCTGCCCTTGCTTTCGTCCAGATATTTTCTTATCGTTTTCATGCTTTCAGGCAGCTCAACTTCTATCCATTCCTGGGTCACACTTTGAACGTAAGGTTTCACATCGACATCGTCCCTGGACTTTATTTCAACTGCATCTATGAACAGGTTTTTCTTTACGTCGTCGATCTTGTACTTGTGACTGCCAGGCGAAGCAGTTAGTGCAAGTATCAGCGGATTCTTCGCAGTCCGTATGTAGTTCTTTGCTATGTACGTGTACGCATAGCTTCCGACGCAACGGTGCGCTTCGTCGAATATGCACAAGGAGAAATCAGCCAGGCTTATTCGTCCTTCCTTGATGTCGTTTCTTACCGTCTGCGGCGTTGAAAATATGATGTCGGATTCCTTGTAAAGATTCGCTCTTACGTCAGGATCGTCTTCTCCTGTTACAACACAAAGTTCAAGGCCGAGCTTGAGAAATTTCTCAAAAGTATTTTTGTGCTGGCTGACTAACGGCCTAGTTGGCGCAAGAAACATTATCTTGCTGTTTTTGAATTTTTCCAGTCTGTTGACAGCCACAAGAGCTGCTATCGACGTCTTTCCAAGGCCCGTAGGTATAACGCACAGTGTGTTCTTCTGGACAGCTGACTTTACTATGTCGTTCTGGTACGTTCTGTGCTCTATCGTATTATTATTTATCCACGGATTCTCGACGTACTGCATGGATAAAAATTGTGAGCAAAGTTAAAGAACTCAACGGTGATACGAAAATACTTCTGACTGACAGAAGATGTTTATTCAATTTTCATACTGATATAATTTTTATACTATCATGCACAAGAATACACCATGCAAACAACACAGCAGATTCTTGATACTGTATTGAAAAGAATCAAGCCTTCCGCCAGAGAAGAGGGAAGCGTGAAGAACTTCGTGTCAGACGTGCTGCGGGTCGCAAAGACAGTGTCTGGTCTCGACTGCGTTGTTGTCGGTTCTATCGGAAAGTTCACATGGCTGAGCAACGACCACGATATAGACGTTTTCATGCTGTTCCCGAAAGAAACTCCGAGGGAGGATCTTGAAAAAAAAGGGCTCGAATACGGAAAGAAGATTGTAGAGAACCTGAAGGGAAAGGCAAAGGTCAAGTACGCCGAGCACCCGTATACGCATGCGATAATCAAGGGTTTTGACGTCGATATCGTGCCCTGCTACAGGATACAGAAAGGCGAGCACATACAGTCAGCCGTTGACAGATCACCGCTTCACCTCAGCTATGCTCTTGATCACATGACGCCGAGGATGGCAGACGAAGTCCGTCTTTTGAAGCAGTTCTGCAAGGCCCAGGACGTTTACGGCTCTGACGAGAAGCACCAGGGATTTTCCGGCTACATCTGCGAACTGCTTATAATATATTACCAGTCCTTTGACGCTGTTGTGAAAGCAGCAGCAGAATGGAAGGCCCCTCAGGTTGTGGAAGTTTTCGGATTCACGGACAAGACAAAATTCCCCGAGCAGCCTCTAGTAATCACAGACCCGGTCGACAAGAACAGGAACGCGGCAGCTGTCGTAAGCGCTGACAATTTCATCAGGTTTGTTTCAGCGTGCAAACAGTTCTCTGCAAAGCCAAGCGCGAATTACTTCAACTTCAAGCCTGTCAATCCAATGACGCCAAAACAGGTAAAATATCTTCTCAACCGCGGCACAAGATTTTTTGCATTGAGCATGAATTCACCCGACGTTGTAGAAGACGTCCTGTATCCGCAGCTGAGGAAGGCAAGAAAAAGGATCGAGAACCTGCTCCACCACAACGAGTTTTCAGTCCTGCGCAGCTACGAATTCGTGGGCAAAAAAGCCTTCATCATATTTGAGATCGGCACTTTTGTCCTTCCGCCCGTGAAAATAATGGAAGGCCCGCCTGTCACGTCAAAAAACCATACAGATGACTTTCTGTCAAAGTACAAGGGAAAATCATTCCTGTACATGTCAGGAAACCGCTGGGTGGCCGAGGTAAAAAGAGAATTCAAAACACCGGCAGAGCTCCTGGAGAAGTTTCTCAGGAAGGAAAAAGCCAGCCTGGTAGCAGAAGGCGTTCCTACGTACATAGCCGACGTTATATCAAAATGTTCTATCATGGAACAGGAGAAGTTCTTTTCTTTTGTTAAAACTGATCGCTGCCTGTCCGACTTCCTAAGGCAGAAGTATTTTGTAGATACAGGTAAAGGATTATAAATTGCTATTGATGTAAATATTTGAAACACCATGGCTTTTGAGATACCGATAGTTTACATTTTTCTCTAAAATGGCAAAAAACTTATTATATAGTATCCATCATCTATCACTAATATATGAAATTAATCCAGAAGGCAGTCATAAAAAAAGATAATAAATTTTTAATTTTATTACGATCGCTGGGAGCAAAATACTTTCCAGAGCATTGGGATTTCCCTGGGGGTGCACTTGAACCTAACGAAGAGCCTTTTGCTGGCATTGAAAGAGAAGTATTTGAAGAAACTGCTTTGAAGATAAAGGCGCTGAAGATTGTTGGTATTTACGAGCTCGATTTGGATAACGTCGGGAAAAATACTCATAGATTTACAGTTTATTCTGCGAGAATTATTTCCGGTGGCGTTAAACCAAGCCATGAACACTTACGATTTAAATGGGCAACGAAAAACGAAATTTTACAATTAAAAATAGAACCTTATGTTAAACTATATTTTGAGGAACATCCTTAATTTTCTAACACCTTTCTAACGTAACGATAAATCGCCAAAGACCCGTTACAAGTGTACCGCTTGGCTACTAACCGTTAGAAAACCCGATTCAACCCCGTTAAATTCATAACACTTTGAGTATAGCCCATCTTCTGACTATGGGGTAACAATTAGTCGCTACCAAGCAGTGATAGTAAGGTTTAAATACTTTTCGATTTAAACAATATTGTGCTGAATGCAAGCATTCGCACAATCAGCATGAACTTGGGTTCATGCAATATAAGTGAATTTCATGGCGACAGCATCTTTACCAGAATTGAAAGAAAGGCTTGTTTTACCGGCTGTTAGCTCTAGCTATCCTACACTTGGAGCATCTTACAAGCAGAGCAGATACGAGGTCGACCATGCAAGCAGGCTTGTCAAAAC
>JACPVU010000099.1 GCA_016191585.1 archaeon | reverse complement strand
GTATTCTGATGGAATGGACCGGGAAAAATTGGAAAAAACTTGAATGTCATTACAAGAAGAGTAGTAATATTTTTATACATATAATTGAATCTTTGATCACGGCATACGTGACAAAAGACAAAGAAAAGCAGCTGCGTCAATTCTTCAAAGTACATCCCGTGGAATATAAGATGACTCTTGGAAAATCGTTCGACAGGATGAAAAGAAATGTATTCTGGCTAGAAAATAACAGAAAAGCACTTGCAGAATATTTTGACAAAAAACAATTATAATTCAACAATTTCTTTCGGGGATTTTGTGAGAAATCTATATCCAGATTTTTTAACGACAATATCGTCCTCTATCCTTATTCCAAACCTCTTTCCATAGTATCCAGGTTCCGCTGTGAGAACCATATTCTCTTTTAATCGCCAGTTAGATTTGCTTGATATACCGTTCGGGAAATCGTGGACGTTCAACCCAAGGCCGTGTCCAAAACTATGGATCAACGACTGGCCGAGTCCTTTTTTCAGTACGCTGTTTGCGGCGTTGAAAATTTCACTTGCTTTCACACCTTTCTTTATTGACGATAACGCTGCCAACTGAGATTTTTTAACGATGTCGTATGCATTTTTTTCATTACTATGGGCCCTGCCGACGAAAAACGTCCTTGTAATGTCAGAACAGTAGTTGGAAAATACAACTCCAGCATCGACGAGCAAAAACTCATTTTTCCTTATTTTTTTGTTTCCGGTGATATGGTGCGGTACAGAACTGTTTACACCAGAAGCTACTATTGGCGGGAATGAAAAAACTGTGTCGTAATTTTCAATAACCACGCGTAATTTCTTTTCGATGTCTTTTTCCGTCATCCCGGGCCTTGCTATTTTTTGTACAATCCCGAACAGATCTTCAGTTATCCTGCACGCAGATTTTATTTTCTTTATTTCATCCTGCGTCTTTGTTCCCCTTATTTCTGAAAGATATTTGGAGACGTCAATGAATTTCTTTCCTCTTGAAAGACTTCTCATGTTTCTCAGTGATGCAACTGTCATGCCAGAATGGTTTATTCCAATCTTTCTTGGTAGTTTTTTGAATAGTGCAGAAACATCTTTCGAGGACTCAATTTTAACAGTTTTGAAGGCGCTATTTTTTATTAGTGTCCCGTATTCTAAGACGTCCGACAAAACAAGCGGTTTTCGACCCCGCTGAATTACCACCATATTGCTTAGATTTTTTGTCTTATCGAGGCCCGTAAAATAATAGAAATTATCGTCCGCCATATTCTCGCCCGTTCGCAAAACTATGCAATCCAATCCGGACATGTCAAGCAATTCATTTATTTTGTCCATGGTTGTAATTGGTTTCGGGAGTTTTTATTTCAATTGCGTATCTTATACAAGGTTTTTGCAATACAGAATCATCTATTTATCTTCTTCTCAATAATCTACTCTTATGAAACGCGCACATATCGTTATCTCCGGGCTTGTGACTGGCGTCGGATACAGGTCTTACGCAAGGAATTACGCAAATGACCTTGGGTTGAAGGGTTTCGTCAGAAACACAAAAAGCGGAAAGGTCGAGATAGTTATCGAAGGGTATGACACAGAGATACAGAAATTCTTGCAGGTCCTGCGCAAAGGCTCGTGGGGCGCGAAAGTTGAAGATATCGATGTTAGTTGGGAAGACCCTACCAACGAATTTGAAGATTTCAAGATATTGGTTTAGGAAATTTCTTTGCAATATTACATTGACGGGCTTAATACACCCCGATTTAGTAACCTTTAAATGCGTTCCCCATTATATTACAGTTCTGTGAACGCAGATGCAAGATCTGTGTTTTTGGCGGGCATAGGTTGTTTGGCAAAGTTAGGACGGTACATTTCAATGTACCAAGGTATCTTTCTTTAGCGCTGAATCTATCTGTACCGCTGTTAGGATTGAACTACAGTTTTGTGCATTTTCTAGTGCACATGCGTTTGTTCCGGATTTTCGCAAAACCGAAAGAGGCTGCTCTACAGCTTCTATGCGCGTGACTGTGAAGGAATTTATCCAACTGTAGTTTATCATGAAGACGTGATTTGATAATTACGTCAGATGAAGGTATGGACAGGCAAAACTCTATCAAGAGATTTGCAGGGAACACAAAAACGACATGAATAATGTCGTGTGCTAACCCAACAATTCCGGTTGATCCCGCC
>JACPVU010000101.1 GCA_016191585.1 archaeon | reverse complement strand
GTCATCGCCGACGACCAGACGAACTCGCTCATCGTCGTCGGCACGGAAGATTCGTACCTGAAGCTCCTCGAGCTCCTGAAGCGTGTGGACACCGGGTCGACAAGAATGCGGCAGCCGTTTTCCACGTGCACAACTTCCGTGTTCTTCAATCCTTTGACGATCCTGTATTTTCTTGTCCTGTAAATACCGGAACGCGGCGATTCTTTGAGCAATACTGTCTTCACGTTCTTGTGCTTCTTCATTATCGCGTCTGCAACAACACCAGCCTTTTTTTTCAGCTGCACGGGCAGGTCGATGATGCAGACGGCCTTTTCCTTGTTGCCGATTATCTCGAAGGAAGACGGCACCTTCTTCAGTTCTTTCGCTGTCAGCTTGTCCTTGAGAATTTCCTTGATTGTCATAAAAACCACTTAAGTATTTTTGTCGTGTATCTTTGCTTTTATTGATGTACTTATCGACAGCAGACGGTTCTTTCTGTTCTACTTAAATTAGTTTTAAATCCCTGAATTCTTAAAGGAGATTTATGCACAAAATAATTGCGATCGTCGGCATGCCAGGATCCGGGAAGACAGAAGCGTCAGAAGTCATAGTTGATAACGGGTTCCAGTTCATAAGGCTTGGCCAGCTTACGCTTGATGAGGTCAAAAGGCAGGGGCTCGAACCTACGGAAAAGAACGAAAGGGTGATAAGAGAAAGGCTTCGCCGTGAGAATGGAATGGCTGCATACGCATTGCTGAACTTCCAGAAAATAGACAGTCTTCTGGAAAAGGGCAGCGTTGTCGTTGACGGCCTGTATAGCTGGGAGGAATACATGGCGTTCAAGGAAAAATATCATGAAATAAAAATAATCGCCATATACGCCTCGCCTGAGATAAGGCACGAAAGGCTTGAAAAAAGAATTCTGGATGCAGAGGACACAGAAATGAAAAAAAGGAGATTCGCGAAAGAAGAGGCAACAAGCAGGGACAGGGCTGAGATAGAAAACCTGAACAAGGGCGGACCTATCGCGATGGCTGATTACACAATCGTAAACGAATCAACACTCGAAGACCTGAGAAGCGAGATAGAAAAGGTCCTGAAAAATATCTGATTTATAGCTCTACAGGTAAACAATCAAGATACCATATACCTGTGAGCTATATGCAAACAAGTAAAAACATGCCCGGAATCTTTACTTGTTTGGCTATATGAATATACGACTCCAAAGCGGAAAAGTTCTTAACCTTGCATCAATCGTTTAATTGTATGTTAATTCCGATAATAGTACTGGCTATCGTATTCATACTGATAGCATTCAGGCAGATTGGCAGTTCGCGGTTGGAGATAATGCAGCTGGTTTGGTTCGGGACACCTATCACTGTTGCCAGAAAGCTGGAAATATGGCACATCATGCTTTTTGGCGCTGTTGCAGTTTTGCTGACAGAACAAATAACGCCTGTTGCAGCTGTTATGTCGATAAATACGGACGTCATGCTTTTCCTGTTCGGCATGTTTGTCGTCGGCCATACCATGGAAGAAAGCGGCTACCTGTCACATTTATCCTATAAGTTGTTCAGGAAGGCCAGGACCCTTGATCATTTGTTATTGTTCATACTTTTTGGCATCGGCACTGCGTCAGCGTTTTTAATGAACGACACGATGGCCATAATAGGGACGCCTGTTGTTTTGATGCTTGCAAGAAGCCACAGCACACCTGCAAAACCGCTGCTGTTCGCGCTTGCTTTCGCAATAACAATAGGCAGCGTAATGAGTCCCATAGGAAATCCGCAAAACCTTCTGATAGCAAGTTCGGGCATGAAAAATCCATTTGCCGAATTTTTTGGGCACCTGTTCTTGCCGACGATGATAAACCTGTTCCTTGCCTACATCGTCTTGAAATTTTTCTTCAAAAATAACTTTCACGACAATGAGTTGAATCATGAAAAGGGCGTCATAAAGGACAAGGCGCTCGCAAACATATCCAAGTTGTCATTGATAATAGTTATTGCTCTTGTCGCGGCAAGAATAGCAGCCGCTTTCTTTGACGTCCAATTCAGCCTGACATACATAGCGCTTATAGCCGCCATACCCGTGATCGTTCTCAGCGGAAAAAGGCTCGAAATAATCAGAGGCATAGACTGGAAAACTCTCGTGTTTTTCGCTGCGATGTTTGTACTGATGCAGAGCGTCTGGAATTCGGGATTCTTCCAGTCGATAATAAGCAATATGGCGCTGGATGTTACGTCAATTATAATAATACTGCTGATAAGTGTGCTTCTCAGCCAAGTGATATCAAACGTGCCGCTGGTTGCATTGTATCTTCCGATGCTCATCAGCGCCGGTGCTTCCTCGAAAGAACTGGTTGTTCTGGCGGCGGGCAGCACAATAGCAGGCAACATGCTGATCCTTGGTGCGGCCAGCAATGTAATAATTATTCAAAACGCCGAGAAATCAGGGGAAACTATATCGTTCTGGGAATTCGCAAAGGTAGGAATTCCGCTGACGATAATAAATATATCCGTATACTGGTTCTTCTTGACGGTTTTCTAGATCACGAATTCGTAGAATCAATCAACGAACGCGCCTGCGACCAGCAGGGGAAAAACGATAGTTGCGTCTGCTTCTACTTTGACTGTCTCTCCGCCGGCGGACTGCTTGCCCCATGACTTGGCTTCCTCAGGCAGCGCTCCAGAATCAGATCCGTCGCCTTCCACCGAGGTGTTTATGTATATCGCATACTTCGTGCCCTCGCGCATCATGTTGGCGTTCATTATATGGTGCTTCGGGAGCGACCCACCGAGTATTATCGCGCCTGTCAGTTTCGCATCGAGAACCATATCCTCTAATTTCATAACATCTTCTGAAACGTCGAGTTTGAATTCCGGATGCTCTGACTTGAAGAAGAATATGTTGTCGCCTATTGCTCCGTCTGTTATGCCTGGACAAAATACTGGGATGTTGTTTTTTGCAGCCCAGTAAAGCATACTTGTCTCATCTGCAAGAAGGCCCAGCCTGTAGGCTATCTCTGTCGGCGTTGTTATCTTTCCAGTCTTTTTCTGCTCGTCATCCAGCTCATTAAGCAATTTATGAAATATCTTCTCGAACTCTATGTAGCGGCTGTTCGGCGCGAGTATGTTCCCTATCCTGTTTATGCCCTTTTTCCTGAGCTCTGCGCCATTCAGCCGGAAATCGCCGAGAATAAAAGGCATCTTTGACTTGATTATATCTTCTTCGACGCCGCCTGCTGTGGTCACGATTGCATGTACCATCTTGTTCTTTACAAGATGAACTATTGATTCGCGTACGCCGGAAGAAATCATGTTGGACGTGAACCCGAGAAATATAGTCACTTTTTCCTTTCGCATCTTCTTTGCTATGTCCACTGCTTTTCCAAGGTTAGACGCCTGGAAGCCTGTTGATTTGTAGGCTTCGATGAATTTTCCTATTTCAAGAGGTCCGGAAAAATCGTAGCCCTTCACGTGTACGCCGTCTATCTCTTCTGATTTGCGCAGTATCTTTTCTTTTGCCCCTTCTATCTTGTCCATGTATGTTGCATTGACTGAAAACTTAAAAAACCCTTTTTAAGCTTAAAATTCAACTCTTCTACTGTGATAAAATGGCAGGCACGTGGAAGGTTCACTTATCAAGTATCGTACTGATAGTTCTACTGTTCCTGTCAGGTATTTCTGCAGGCCAGAAGCAGATACTTACCTACGTCAGCGAGTTCGGCTTCCTCGCATTGCTCACGATACTGTTGATAATAGCGTCGCCTATAATGTACAAGCTGAAGCCAGGCAAGTTCACGGCGTTTGTGCTTGCCAACAGAAGATGGATAGGAATATATTCGTTCGTATTCGCATTCATACACATAGTGATTGTGTTTAATTTCCTGTTCAGCTGGGACATAACAGCAGCAATGAGCAATACGTACAGGCTGCTGGGCGGGATAGCATTCTTAATCCTTGCTGCACTGACAGCAACGTCAAATAATACCTCGGTAAGAAAGCTCGGAAGAAACTGGAAAAGGCTCCACTATTTTGTCTATCCTGCATTGATACTTATCGTTATTCATTCAACGGGCATCGGAGAGGTATTCATGAACGAGGCTGTGATAAAAACCATAATTATTCTCGTGACAGCCGTACTGATAATCTGGAAACTCTATTTATACAAGAAACGAAGATCAACACAGAAAAACATCCAGCAACAGAATGCACAGACACAAACATAAACCGGGTTTGTAGTTGTTATGTTAGATTGCTTGTTAGGTTCCCCAAAATAGTCCTTAGAAACAGCGGTAAAACCAGCATTTGAAGCTTGTAAAACGGCACTTCCGAACGTAAATCACGCCGATGATTAAGTTTCATGCAAGGCCAAAAACTCTTTCGTCTGCCTGAAGAATTCTTTTAGCGTGAACTCTGCAAGTTTTTTTGGTGCGCCTTTCTCAACTGAGTCGATCAAAGATTGAAAATATCGCTCTTTTTTTGCTGAAATGTTAAGTAACGGAAATCCTTCGTCCAGCAAAGTCTTATTTAATATCAGTCTGCATATTCGTTTGTTTCCATCAAGAAATGGATGAATTCTATAAAGACTATAATGTGCTAAAGCCGCCTTTTCAATTGGATTCAGTCTTGCCGATTTATACCACCCCACAAACTCATCAATTAATTTGTTCAGTTTACTATAATGCGGTGGTCTGTAAGCTATTTCTTTTCCAAGAAGATTTTTGGTATCCTGCATGTGCAAATAGACTTGTCGCTTCCTTATTCTGCCGGGATTTTTTCCTTCAAAGCTCGCCATTATTGTCTTATGCAATTCGAGTAAGTATTTTTTATCGAGAACGCGATTTTCTTTTATTGATTCGACCGCGTTAAGCATATTTTTGCTGATCTGTTCACGCATGTTTAATTGTTTGTTTTTTTCAAAAGCGTTCTGAACGTCTCTAAGACCGACACTAACGTCTTCTGTCGTAAGCGTAGTCAGCGTAAAAAGAATTGTACTGTCGGCTTCATACTTCCGCTTCTGGGCTCCCGAAAGCAAAGAAAATACATTGTTAAAAGCTTTACGAAAAAGCAGTGCTTTTATAAGGTCGTCTTTTGAAATTAATTTATTGTCATAATGTTTTCCCGCTAATTTTTCTATTATTTCTGACTTGAATGAGTATTCGATCTTTGCTATCTTATTTATCAATGGTTTTTTTGTACCTACATATTTACTGAATGTCTTTGACTTGTTCAAAACAAAATAGCTTAAATCAAGGTAATAGTATTTTTTCCCATTGATTGTTTTTGTTCTCAATGCCATACTATATTTAGGCTGATAGAAATATTTAAAACTATCAGCCTAATTGTTTTGTTGTTTAGGCTGATAAAAGTTGCTAAAGTTATCAGCATAAATATATTGATTGAATTAATCAGTACCCTCGAAAGTATCTACTATATGTGTTTGGCTGATAGTTTGGTTCGATGCAGGACGAATTTGTCATTGACGGTTGGCAGCAGTTCAGTTTCACCTAACACTTATACCGAATTTTCCCAAATCTTTCTTTAACTGTGTTGCGTTCTTGAAGAGAATAGTGTTTATGCCAAGCTCTTTTGCCGGCTTGAGATTCCTGTTTTTATCGTCTATGAAAAGTATTTCCTCTGGCCTGCATTTTGATTTCTTAACTAACAACCTGTATATGTTCTTGTACGGTTTTTGCATCTTTACGATATGAGAACTCAGGTTAAAGTCAAAATCTTTGTACAGCTTATATTTACTGTCTATTTTATCCAGTATAGGTGTCTGGTTTGCGAGCAGGGTAATTTTATAATGTTTTTTTAGCCTCTTTACGATATTTATCACGGCTCTGTTTGGCTTGTACTGGCTTAATGTTATTTTCCTGTATATTTTATAGTCAATATCTTTTCCGATACTTTTGCAAAAATATTTCCAGTAATTCTTTTCCGACATCCTCTTTACGTGCACGTCCCTGATCTTTTTGTTTAATATTCTTTTTACTGTGTGTTTGTTGATCCCGGAAACCTTTGATATTTCACTGGGGTATACATCATAATCCCATTTGAAGTATACGCCGCCAAGATCTATGGCTATAACTTTAATCATTATAAGCATAGGATTTACCCAGATTTAAGTTTATTACCATAATATTTTCCTAATCAGGGTTCGTAGTCTAGTTAAGCCCTTTTCCAGCTTCGCTGCAAAAGCGCTTGCGGAAAAGACTCTAGAATGGTTAGGATCCGTGCTTATTTTTAGCACATAGGGAGCATGAGACGGGAGTTCAAATGCGCTGCTGACGCAGGTCATTTTCAGCAGGCTGAAAATCTCCCCGAACCCACTTCTACATTAAGGGAAACCTAGGTTTCCCTTAAAATCTAGACTTAATCCTTTCCTAATTATAGATTATAATCAGGTAATTTTTATGTTCTATGTTTATGTTCTCCGCTGCAAGGACGGGTCGCTGTACACGGGCTACACCAATGACGCGGAGAAGAGGCTGAAGATGCACAATGACGGCAAGGCATCGAAATACACGAGAAGCAGGCTTCCCGTTCGGATGATAGCGAAGTGGCCGTTCTCTAGGAAATCGGACGCCATGAAATACGAGATAATGTTCAAGTCGCTGGCAAGGAAAGAGAAGATGGAAGAAATATCAAAGCTGTGAACCAGTGTTTTAACTGGATTTTGTTCTGCGCAGACGGGCGTAGTCTATGAGTGGTTGATGGGTAGTTTATACCCATCTTTATCTTTCTTTTGCTTTTGACAAGAATATCCACGCAGGTATAAGATTTATTGAGCCTTCTTCTACAGATACTTTTCTTTCTTCATCCTTTGTTATCATTATACCTTTCTTTACACTAAACTTTCGCATAAATTCCCTAACACCTGAAATATCGCTGCCTAAAATTTTCCTTTTGTATTTTATTTCTAGTGGCATGTCTTCGTAGATTATATCTACTTCATGAGAATTTTTCCAGAAATTATTTGAGTGTAGGCTGTTAACTATCGCAGTTTCAGCCATCTGTCCAATTAATTTTTCATCTATATTTTGGTTAAAGGCAGCTATTATAGATGTATCTACAGGGTAAACTCTTTTCAGTTTTCTTATGCTCGACACCTTGCCTTTTCTGTAGTTGCCCAGAATTTTAATTAAAAAACTGTCATTTAGCAGCATTATGTATGTTTTAATGGATCTCCTGTCCTTGTCGAGCTGTTTTGCAATAGACTGATAATCCAGATACATGCCGGGATTTGATGCTATTATTTCAACCAATTGCCTGATTGTTTCCGTATCCTTTATGCCAAATAAAACTACAATATCCTTGAAAATTATCTTGTCGAGCACAACAGACTTTACATAGTCTTTTATTTCCTGCCTACTCTTCCCTATGACTTCCGGAAAGCCCCCGTTTTCTAAGTATTCTGAAAATAATGCCTTCATTTTTGCACTGCCGCCTGTTGCATCTTTTATTTCAGAGTATTCTTCAAAAGAAAGCGGATTCAGGCGAAATTCATTTATCCTGCCTGCAAGAGTCTCTCTTGTCTTTGACGCTATGAATAAGCTTTCGGAACCACTTACAAAAAACTTTATTTTTGGATAAAGATCGTAGTATTTTTTAAGCTGGTTCGTCCAATTAGAAAGCTTCTGAATCTCGTCTAAAAATACATAAACCTTATCGTTTCTTAAGTCCTTTGATTTAAGTTCTCTGTAAGTATCCATCAAATCGTCTAGATTTTCTACGAATTCATCGAAGTTGAAATAAAGTATGTCTGTTTTTTCTACATGACCATCAAGAAGCTTCTGGATAAGCTGAAACATAAGTGTTGTTTTTCCGGTCCTCCGTAAGCCCACTATAGAAGCAGCGTACCTTCTTTTCAGGCTTTCTGCAAGGTCGTAGAAAAGCTTTCTCCTGTATTTGTGCAAAAGCTCCGCAGGCACTTTGCCAGTGAACCACCACGGATTGAATTCTTCTATTCGTTCCCTTTTCATGTTAGAGTGTTGTACAGGAAAGTACTTAAATATATGTACATTATAATGTACATAAAACATATTTTTGTGTACACTAGGACGTACATATTTTCTAGTGAACAGGGTGTAGCTGGTTTAGATGGTGGTTTGGTTCTTTGCGGCTGATCGTGGGTTATAAAGTTTTCATTCTTACTGAACATTATTGAAGTAGTCGCGCTTGGTTGATGGTTTGATTCTGTTGGCTAAGAATTAGGCTGGTGAAAGCCGCTAAAATTATCAGCATAAACGTACTTATTGAATCAATCGGTGCATACGGAAGTGGCTCGTCATCTTGTTAAGGCGACTGGCTTGGTACAGGCTAATTGTAAGATACTCGTAATTATTTCGTAGTCTATTGAAGAAATAATTTTTATGCAATATGCATATGCTTTCTTATTACGGCGTGCCTCTCTGGCCAAAATAATAACTCTGGATTATTTTTATGTAGATTCTCGATTTTTCTAAATTCAATGGTACCATTATGAGAATGACTTATAATTTTCGCTTTTTCTAATTCCCCTTTTGAAATTTTATATATTTTTTCTATTCTATAATTTTTATCGTTTAATATCGCAGCTAAAAGATAGTCAAATTTAAGTTTTTTAGATTTCTTATCAAAAAGATTATTGAAACCGCTTCTAGCTTTACCCTGAGCATTTAAACTCGTAGATTTTATTTGATATTTCTCATTCGTTTTTTGATCTATAGCATCGAATCCGGACTGATTTATTTTTTTCGCCCTTTTCAATCCCATTTTGTAGCATACTTGGATTTCAATATAATCAGTTAAAAAGTTCTTACTTCTAAAATGCTTGCAATACCTTTTCTTTAAGTCATTTATTTTTTGGGTTATGTTTTTCATAGACTTGTCGATTTCTTTAATATCATTTTCTTCTAAATGTTCTATAGTTGGTTTCATATCAGAAATCTGTGTTTATAAATTTTTAAACCAAGAAAGTCTTTCTATAGGGGTTCGTAGCTGTGTTTGGCTGACGTTTTGCCCCTGGAAATCTTTTTATATGTTGCTGTAGATAGATTGGTATGGTGGTAAGAATGGTATACCAAACTAAAGTAACGGACAAATATCAGATAACGATACCGAAAAAGCTTCGGGAGGTATATGGAGTAAAGCGTGGATCTAAGGTGTCTTTGATACCAAGGGAGATGGGTATAGAACTGCTAGCAGCAAAAAAGATAGAAAATATATCCTCAAAGCTATACGGCTCTGCAAAATTCAAGGGTGATGCAGTAAAGGAAATTCATAAAATACGAGGCTTAATGAAATGAGAGCCTTTATCGATTCAAACATCTTTATTTATGCAGCACAAGCACACCCAGAATTCGGGAAAGCCTGCAAAAGAATAATCGAAGATATAGAATCTAGAAAAATTGAAGCCACAACATCAGTT
>JACPVU010000100.1 GCA_016191585.1 archaeon | reverse complement strand
GCAACTGCCACTGCAAGCCTTTGCAGCTCTCCACCGCTTAGCTCCTTTAGCGTATGGTCAATTGAATTTTCAAGTCCTAGCTCCTTTACAAAAGTTCTAGCGACTCCACGCTCGTCAAACTTTTCTAAAAGCTCTTTTCCTGTACCATCAAAGGCCTCTGCAACGTTGTATACCTGCTGTGGTTTTATTGACGCTCTGATTTGTTTTTCTTTTATTTTCTCAAAATGTGATTTTAGCTCAGTTCCACTATAATACTTTAGAATCGTATCCCAGTCTGGCGGATCTGTATAATTTCCCAAGTTTGGTTTTAGGTTTCCTGCTAAAATGTTTACAACCGTACTTTTTCCCATTCCGTTTCTGCCAAGTAATCCAACTACTTCGCCTTTTTTTGGAACAGGCAACTTGTAGAGCCTAAATGAGTTTATTCCATATTGGTGGACCTTGTCTGTTGCAAGCTCTGTCGCCAAATTGATAATAGTTATTGCATCAAAGGGGCAGACCTTTACACAAATGCCGCATCCATTGCAAATGTTTTCATCAATCTGGGCCTTTTTGATCTCTTCATTTAGTATGATACAATCGGCTCCAGACTTGTTTACTGGACAGTACTTGATGCATTCAAGGCCACACTTTTTTGGCTGGCATAATTCCTTATCAAGTACTGCAACACGGTGCGTCATGACGTTCTGGGCCTTTTGTATAATTTATAGGTCATTAGGCTACGCTCAACTTTCTTAGTTACATTAATAGAGAACTTTGCAAGATGCTATTTCAAGCCGGCCATAGCGTTAGGGTGCGACCCAGACCCATTCCGAACCTGGAAGTCAAACCTAATGTCGCTGTTGTGTTACTAAGGTGCGAGAGCTCTTGGGAAGCAACAGTGCTGGCATTTCTTGAAATTAATATAGATCGAATCCGATTAGATGCAACATGGCAAGCTGTGCTGTCTGTGGAGCGCAATTTACAGACGATATACGATTCCTAAATCACATGATGGAAAAACATGGTTTTAGAAATCCAAACACAGACAAACCTGATAGAAACAGCAGGGGTTATTGATTTTCAAACCCTTTCAAAGTTCTACCAAAAACTTGCTTGAATGTTCGAGGCTTGCCATCCCTGAATACTTCTCTACAACAATATTTCATTGAAAACTCTGCCATTTTCTCAATTATTGGTTGCAACGCAATTCCTTT
>JACPVU010000077.1 GCA_016191585.1 archaeon | reverse complement strand
TCTAGCACCAGATTTGTTGCGCCGCTTCCCACGCCTGATCACATCCCCACTACCACAAAACAAACACTTCAGAGGCATGATATCACCACTGAAGTATTATCAGAAGAAGTATATAAGTCCCTATAAGTTTACACTATCCTAAGTGGCGAAGTCAGGTTAAATAACATTATATTTTCACTACTTATAATGGAAAATAGGAAGAACTATCGTGCGCCTGACGCTTCTCTCTCGATGCGCTCTTTTTCCTTTATGGCAAAGCTGTCAGTAGAACCCCTTGCTGCTGCGAGCAGCTCGTCAGCCAGCGCTTCTGAAAGTTTTTTCTTGCTTTTGAATGATTTTCTGTAAGTGCTCTGCGCGATATATTTCAGTGTCTTGTCGACGCGTCTCTGCGGGCTCGATACGACGGCTTCCCTTGCAATTACGCTGCCTTTCTGGTATGAGACAACTTCTTCCCTTAAAGCCGCATTTTCTATTGCGTTTACAAGAACTTCCAACGGGTTCTTCTTTTCCTTCTGGTGTATTATATCCAGCGCCTTTTCAACAGCAGAAATAACATTTGAATAGTTTCCGCCGAATCTCCCGGACGACAGCTTGTGTTTTTTTCCTGTATGACCCGGTATCAGCATTTTTAATGCAAGCCTTTCGACTATATGCATCCTTGACTTGTGGAACCTTCCTCTGGAACTGCCTTCTGTTCTCGGCAAAAATCTGCCGTCAGTGTTTACGTATCCCCTGAGGCTTGGGTCGGTCACTTCGACCGGCTCCCATTTCCCAAAGAGCTTGAATGAAAATATGACTTTTTCGCGGTGCTTTGGCTTTGCCTGTTGTTTCTTTTTTATAGGCTTTTTTACCCTCGGTTTTTTTTCTTTCACGTCTTCTTCCATGTGTTCACCGTTATTTTACCGTCTTCTGTTTTCTTCCTGTTCTGATCATCTCGAGATCAATATCATTAACTTTTATTACCTTGAATTTCACGCCTGCCATGCTTCCGACTGCGCCGCCCTGCGAGCCGCCTATGCCTGCCACGACAACCTGGTCGTGTTCGGAAATATGGTTTATCGCGCCTGTTCGCGGTACGTGGGCTGTGACCTGTTTTCCGTTCTTGATGAGTCGCACGCGCACGCATTTTATCAGGCCGGAGTGCGGCTGTTTTTGTTCTACTATTCTTTTCTCCAGAACAATTCCTTTAGCCATAGGTGCTCCCTCGAGAGGGTCTTTCCTCTTCTTTAACTGCAGGACCCTTGTCATGTAGCGGTTTTCCTTCCACCTAAACCTCTGCCTATCCTTTTTCAGTTTTCTCGCTGCGAATTCTCCTGTCATTACCGATCCCTTTTCTTGCAAATGAACTGACGCATGAAATGCGTCTGTCTGTTTTAGGTCTAGGTTTCATCCCAAAAGAACATGGGATCTTCCAGACCTCGTCTTCAATTATTATTTTCCCTTTGATTTTCTTGATCAATCTTCTTTTTTAAAGAAGATTGAAGTATAAAAGCGCTACTTTACCTTCAGTTCTTCCACGTCGAAAAGCCGCTGGAGAAACTTGTTCATGATTTTTATGTTTTTTCCTGACTTGCCTATGACTCTGGCACGGTCAGACGGCTTTACCTTTATGAAAACTTTCTTGTCCTTTACATCGATTTCCTGGACACCCGGTATTATATTTCTTATGAAATTCTCAATTACAGGGGAATATTCAATGACGTTTATGGCTTTTTTGAACACCTTTTCAGCGTTTCTTATCTTGACCCCGCCCTTGCCTACAGCGAGGCCGTATTTTCCCTCACCGACAACAAAATATATGTCTTCTTCGTCCACGACACAGTCCACGACAGACGACCCCGTCATCGACTGAAACATGTTCATTAGCTGTATAGCATTTTGATCCAGCATTACTTTCATTTTATCACTCTTTACTCACACTGTCAACTTACCAGCTATTATCAGACAAATAGACGCACAAAGTGCGTCGGTCTGTTTTAATAACTGTTTCTGGATGATCTTGAGAGAAGCGAAGCTTCTCTGAGATTGCAAAAAGCTTTGCTTTTTGGCAATTAACAACAGTTAATCATCCTTAAG
>JACPVU010000078.1 GCA_016191585.1 archaeon | reverse complement strand
TGCGGCAACAACTGCGACAGCAAGTGCGTCACAGGCCAGGGAACGTGCTACGACACAGCAAACGGAGCAGACCCTTACAATATCTGCACTGACAGCGGATTCAACAGTTGTGGCAGTATATGCGTAAAAACAAAAACCAACACAGGACTATGCGGGGCAGCAACATCGTGTGCCAGCGGAGGAAACACGAACGTCGCTTCTGGAAATTACTGCAGTTCAGGCAGCGAGGTTGCCGGCGCGTGCGACTCAAGCGCGAGCTGCACCGAACCTACTTATTATACCGGCAATACGTGCAACGGCGCTGGTTCTTGCAGTACACAGTATGGATCAACTGACAAGGACTCATCGCAGACAGCATGCACTTCTACGGCAACGGGCTGCACCCCGTACAGCTGGAGCATAGGCGGAGAAGTTGAAAGCGGAACAGCCTGCTGCGGCGACGACGCCAGCGAATACGTAAGAACCAGGGTGTGCTCAAGCGTATGCACGACAAACAGCAGCGATGACGGATGCTGCACTGCAAGCACCAAGTGCGTCTATAACAGCAATTGTTATGCTTCCGGAACCTCGCCGATAAGCGTGGGCGGGACAGGGGCAACCGACTACTGCAATTCCGGAACCTGGTACGACTGCGGCACAAACTCTGACTGCGCAGCCGGGTTTGAATGCAGTTCAAATGTCTGCGTTGCGTCGTTCAAGACAATGGTCGGCAACGCTGTTTCATGGATATGGAACACCACGGGCGCAAACATACGCTCTGGTTCGCCTGTCAATTGGGCTTGGAGGGCTTTCCAATCAGGCAGCGGCAGGCAGATTCCAAACGGCTCTGCACCGTACTGGACTTGGAAGAGCGAGTAATCTTCTGAACGTTTCCTATGGAGAGTCTTTGTTCATAAAGTGTAAGTATAAATTATAAGGGATGCGCCGCCGGTTTTGGCTATGGGTTCTGCTTGGAATGTGTGGATGCTTCTTAATGTTTCTGTAGATTTAGGCTGATAGAAATTTCGCAAGCATAAGTCGAAAAGCTTATATACTAAAGTGAATAGTATTATTCATTAAGTGAATAGTATGAGGCAGGAAACTGCGCTAAAAATAATCGCTCTTCTAAGGAAAGATTTAGATAGGGGTATTACTATTCTTGAAATATCAAAAAGGCTCAAGATAGGCTACAGGCCTGCTTACAATCATGTAAGCAATATGGAAAAAGAGGACATAATCGCAATTAATAAAGTAGGCAACGCAAAACAATGCTTTCTAAACTTAGAGAATGCTAAATGCAGGCATTTTCTGGCTGAAACCGATATGCTCAGAAAAGAAGAGTTGCTAAAAACGAGCCAGAAACTTAAAGATGTTCTTGAAAACCTGACAACAAAGTTAAACGAAACAAATATAGCAGATATTCATTCCATAGTCTTGTTTGGCAGCTATGCAAAAAGCACAGCAACTAAATCCTCGGATGTAGACCTTTTGTTTATTGTAGCCGACATAAAAGACAAATCTGTGAGAGAAAGCATAGAGCGTGAGTGTACGGGCTATCAGTATTCCCATAATGTCAGAGTAAGCCCGCTGATTACTGATGTAATAGAATTCAAAAAAATGCTGAAATCAAAAGAATTAAATGTCGGCAAAGAAGCAAGAGCATACGGGTTGCCTTTATACGGTTCTGAAGTATTCTGGAGGCTGATGACATGAAAAGAAGCGAGTTTCTGAAAAGAAAGATTGCCAACTATCTGAGAAAAGAACAGCTTTTGAAAAAGCAGGAATACACAAAGCTGGAAAAGCCGTTTCTGGCAAAGGCTAGGAAGAATTATGCAATTGCGAATCTTATGTTCAAGATTTCCGAACAGGACGATTTCAAGAAATCATTGGAGCTGCCGGAATCATTTGAAACATATGAATGGGTTATCATAGTTTCATATTACGGAATGTATATGTCTGCTCTGGCGGGTCTTGCAAAACTGGGTTTCAAGTCAAAAAGCCACGCTGCAACTATAGCTGTGCTTGAGCATCATTATGTCAGAAAAGAGAAGCTGGAAGCGAAGCACGTTGACAATCTGTCGAAAGCATATACGCTGAGCGAAAAGCTGATAACAAAGCTCATAGAAACCAAGTCGAGAAGGGAAACAGCACAGTACGATGCGACGCCTGCGATTTCGAGGGAAATGGCCAGAACCGCTATGGCAGATGCGGATGAGTTTATAACGAAAGTCGAGGAAATATTATGATAAGAATGATCTGTAGAAATGCTCAATGAAAGCATCGGTATATATCCATATGCCTGTCGACATATGGATCAGCCAGAGGCGTCATAGAATGGCACCCCTCGCGGCGATAATCATACATGATATGTTTCTGATATAACCCAATTGACGAATACTCTAAAATTAAAGCATAGATGAATTTTACCCTCACTAAAATTAAACTATAGGTTAGCATTAGTGGGATTTAAAAGGTTTGGGGCACATTGTAATCATATGTATGTTGAACGAGACGTTGAAAATAAATTCAGAAAGATATGCGGCGCATACAATGTTGTTGCAATGGTGGGCGCACGGCAGTCCGGAAAGACAACATTTCTGAAAGAGAGAATAAAACAGATGAATTCGTCGTACGTGCTCTTCGACGACCCTGACGTAAGATCGCTTTTTGAGGAAGACATAAAAAAATTTGAAAAACAGTACATCGAAGGGCATGACGTAGCAGTCCTGGACGAGGTCCAGTATTGCAATGACGCAGGAACAAAGCTGAAGTATCTTGCAGATAAAGGCAGAAAAATATGGCTCACGTCTTCTTCGGAAATAATTCTGGGAAAAGAAATATTATCGTACCTTGTCGGAAGGGTCTCTATTATCAGGCTTTATCCGTTTTCGCTCAGCGAGTTTTTGCTGTCAAGAGGCCAGAAAGAGATAACCCAGCAAGTTCTTGAAAGAAGCGTGTGGGAACACATGACTTACGGCGGGTACCCCAAAGCTGTTATCACCGAGGACGTCGAGCTGAAAAAAACCATTCTAAGCGACCTCTGCGATACAATAATACTGAAAGACGTGGCAAGGACATTTTCAATTGACGATATAAGGGCGCTTGAGGAGTTCGTGAAACTCCTGTCACTAAACATAGGCAATGTATTGCCTTACGAGAGCATTTCCAATGACATGAAAATATCTTTCCAGACGGTCAAGAAATATCTGGATGCAATGGAAAAGAGCTACATCATAGCAAGAATCAGGCCATTTTTTACGAATAAGATAAAGGAAATCACAAAACGCCCCAAGGTATACTTTGTCGACACAGGGCTGAGAAACAGCGTGGCAAAGGCGTTTGGCACAGAGCCTTCGGGGAATCTTTTTGAGAATTATGTGATGGCCGAGCTGATGAAACTTGGCTTCCTGCCAAAATACTGGAGAACCAAATCAAAGGCAGAAGTAGATTTTGTAATTGAGAAAAATAGCGATGTCATACCCATAGAAGTGAAGCTAAATGCTGTGCCAGGAAGGATAGAAAAGAGCCTCAGGTCATTTATAGATGCGTACAAGCCGAAACTCGCTATTGTCGTATCCTATAGGAGTATTAATTACGAAATGCACGTAGGCGGGTGCAGGGTAATATTTACAAATGCTCTTGATATGAGAAAAATAATTGAAGCGGCAGGACAGTGAGATTGCCTAAGCTACGCTTCCGGAACCTCGCCGATAAGCGTAGGCGGGACAGGGGCAACCGACTACTGCAATTCCGGAACCTGGTACGACTGCGGCACAAACTCTGACTGCGCAGCCGGGTTTGAATGCAGTTCAAATACTTGCGTCGCATCGTTCAAGACAATGGTCGGCAACGCTGTTTCATGGATATGGAACACCACGAGCGCAAACATACGCTCTGGTTCGCCTGTCAATTGGGCTTGGAGGGCGTTCCAGTCAGGCAGCGGACGGCAGATTCCTAATGGAAGCGCAACATACTGGAACTGGAAAATCGAGTAAAAATTTTTGAATAGGTTCTTGCATTAATACATAGTAAACTATAAATACTATAATAGATATATTTATTATAGGTGATATAGTGAACAACACAACAATAGCAATAAGTGAAGAGACAAAAGATATTATAAAGAATCTTGGTACAAAAGGGGAGACTTACGACGAAATAATTAGAAGGATGTGTGTGGCCTACGAAGAATTTCTGAACGTGCAATATAAGAGATTTGAGGAAAAACACAAATTCAAGAAGATGGTTTTATAATGGAAGTCTATCTTCATAATTCTGCCAGAAAATATCTTGGAAATCTTGAAAAGAATATACAGAATAAGATAAAAGAGCATATAAAAGTTCTTTCTCAGGATCCCTACTCAACTAGACTGGACATAAAGAAACTAAAAGGATTGCAAAATAAGCCGGATATATTCAGACTTAGGGTTGGTGAATATAGAGTAATTTATTTTGTTCAAGATAAAAAAATATGGGTAACCGAGGTAATGATCAGAGGGATCGGATACGATTTCTAACTTCTAAATAATGATTTTTTCATATTCTTGTTTTTAGAAGCCGTGTCATGTGCATGTCTAGTAAACTTTATGAACTTAGAATTCGATATCTCCATAGCGTAGTTCCACTCCTCTGACCTACACAGTCGAGGTATGGGAATACCTCCTATTTAAGGGTTTCTAAGAAGCCGAATAAATGTAAGATTCTATATGTTTCCTAAAGGGGGAAACTATTTAAGTTTATTTACCCATATGATAGTCATGATAAACCGCGATACGTGGGTAAGAATAATAAAGGACTTTCATGAATTCAGAATGCCTGACATGGTCACCCGTGATATTGATATTCACGAACCTCCCATAAAAAGAGCTGTATGCATAATAGGGCCCAGACGTTCCGGGAAGACGTATTTTATTTTTCAGACCATAAAAAAACTGTTGGACAGCGGCATCAAAAAAGAAAGGATGCTGTACGTGAACTTTGAGAATGATATGCTTCTAGGATGTAATCTGCAGGACATGCGGAATATGCTTGATATATTTTTCGAGATTTATGCTGATAATAGGAATGACAAAATATATCTGTTCCTGGATGAAATTCAGAATGTATACGGATGGGAAAAATTCGTTCGTACGGTCATTGACAACGAAAAAGCTCAGGTCTACATTACAGGTTCCTCTTCAAAGCTTTTGTCAAAAGAAATATCGACGAGCCTTAGGGGCAGAACTATTACATACAACATGTACACATTCAATTTTGCAGAATTCCTTGAAGCCAAAAAAGTTAAATTAGGGAAATATTTTTCCTCTTCTCAGAAATCCATAATACTTAACAATTTATCGGAATATATGAAAGGCGGTTATCCGGAAGTTGCATTTTTTCCAGAAGAAAGAGAAAAAATACTGAAAGAAATACTCGACGTCACAATATACAGGGATGTCATGGAAAGGTTCAAGATAAAGAATCTGAAGGTTTTGCGTCTGCTCCTTAAAGGACTCGTATCATCGAACTATTTCTCGGTTCACAGATTTTATAATTATATGAAATCTCTTGGAATTAAAATAAGTAAAAAAACACTCTATAATTATATTGAATATTTCTCGGATGCTATGATACTCTATATGCTAAGAAAATATTCTAATTCTTACAAAGAATTGGAACAAACAACCCCAAAAGTTTATTTTGTTGACAACGGGCTTGTATCATCACAAGAAACACAGGATAAAGGGAGACTTATGGAAAATATAGTATTTACAGAGTTGGCAAGAAGGTCATACATACCGAATGAGAATTTATTCTATTTTCTTTCAAACAATAAAGAAGTCGATTTTGTGATAAGAAGAGGGAAAAAAATTACGCAACTTTTACAAGTCTGTTATCGTGTCGATGATACTGACACAAAGGACAGAGAAATAGGTGCCCTGCTTAAAGCAGGCAAAGAGCTTAAGTGTAACAATATGTCTGTTCTGACATGGGATTATGAGGCCACTGAGACGCATAAAAACAAGAAAATAAAATTTTATCCGTTGTGGAAATGGCTTCTTGATTTATAATGACACCTGACTAAAACTGTTTACATAACTTATAGTATGTTCAGTTGATTTCGGAACATTTCATGCTGAACATACAGCATAGCAGGTTCAATAAAAAGTTCCGATATTATTCGAACCTACGGTTATCTCTAACATTGGCATGATAATAATCTCAGAAATTTTTATTATTTCTGACCAAGACCCTCTTTCCAGACCTGCAGCTTCTGCTGGCGTCTTTTTCAGAGTTGAATGAACTCTGATAAAGTTTCTTCTCCACTCCCACAGATCATTCCACGCCTGAGCTTGGATTACGCTGTCAAATCTGTGGAATTTTCTCTTTTCTCTCCACTCATTTTCAATCTCATTGTTGCTGTGGTTCTTGAATGACACAAATCTGTCCTGCTTTGTGTCTCTGTTAAAGACTTTATTTATTGCTGGATAGTAGCTTGGCAGGCTGTCTGTCCTTATTGATCCTGGCGTGTACGAAGGCTTGAAACTCTGTTTGGCTTTCCAGAAATGCTCACATACGTCCTCCTCTGATTTACCCTCGCTGATATGCGTTTTCATTACCTTCGTTTTCGGGCATTTCAGGCCGAATTGGCGCAATTTCCTGCCTTTCCGTTTTGTTGGAAATTGCGTGTCATCGTCGTGCAGTATCTTTGCCAGATTCTCGAATTCGTGTTTTGGTATCTTCCTCGAGAACTTTTCTTCCCAGACATAAATTATGGATTCAGAAATCCATATTTCGTACTGCTCATAGACGATTTCCACGATACGTGCTGTCTCAAGGCCTATTGTGTAGAGATCGACCGCAAGAATGACCAGCTTTCTTGGATACCACATGCCCTTGAAATCGTTGTCTGTAGTTTCTGCTCCACAGCTTTTACACAGCCATTGTTGAAGCTCATAACGATATTTAAGCTTCTTATGACCATTCTTTACTAAACGAAATCCGCAATCCTGGCAAGACCTAAGATTCATATGATCACCAATACAGAATCTTAAGTCCTAGAAATAAGGATTTCTATACTATCATGCTAGAATTGGAGTTAACC
>JACPVU010000069.1 GCA_016191585.1 archaeon | reverse complement strand
TCTGGATTCTCACAAGACAAGAGATGGTTCGGCTGGAAAATAGAACAAAGAAGGGAAGACAGGATAGAAACAGCTGTAAATTGTTCAAATGTCCTGCACAATTTATTCAACTTCTATAGAGGTTAATTCTGTCCCACAGCCCTGCAGAACTATCTTTATTTATTTTAGCGTGACAGAATAGTTCATTGATAGGTGAAAAATTTATGAGCAAGAAATTCGATATTACAATTGCGAAAGAAAAAGATGCGGGGGTAGTTGCGTCAATTTTAAAGCGTCATTACGAAGACGTATACAAGGGGTACGTCACGTTTAATGCCGTATACGTAAGGAAGAAGATGGCAGGAAAGAACTACTATCTTATAGCATGTGAACGGGGCAAAAAAAACGGGAAAGTGCAGCCCAAGAAAATAATCGGATGTATACGCGCGAGCATAGTCGATATAGATCTTGCAGAATTAAGAACGCTTTGTGTTGACAGCGAGTTCAGGAATCTAGGAATCGGGAAAACCCTTGTAATAGATGCCCTCGGTCTGCTTAAGAAAAATAAAGTCAGAAAAGTAGTTGCCAGAGCAAAACCTGAAAACAAGAAAATAATAAAAATCCTGAAATCATTAGACTTTAGGAAGGAAGGCTATTTCAGAGAACATTTCAGAAAAGGCGATGACATAATTCAGTTTTACAGATTTTTGGCGTGATATTATGAGCGAGGATTTGGGCGTGACTAAGAAGAGGAGCGAGGACTTCGGGCAGTGGTATCTAGAAGTTGTGAGGAAGGGCAACTTCATCGACCAGAGAAGCCCGATAAAGGGGTTCGATGTGATACTGCCGTGGGGATACTCGATATGGGAGCAGATACAGGAAAAGTTCAATAAGCTGATAAAGAAAGAAGGCGTGCAGAACTGTTATTTTCCGCTGCTCATCCCTGAAAGATTGCTGAAGAAGGAAGAAGAGCACATGAAAGGCTTCAAGTCAGAGACCATGATGGTCACAGAAGCAGGCGGCGAGAAGCTCGACGAAAAGTATGCTATACGCCCAACGTCAGAAACAATCATGTACTACATGTTCTCATTATGGATCCGCTCTTACAAGGACCTGCCTTTCAAGGTCAACCAGTGGTGCAATGTCGTAAGATATGACACAAAGGTCACGAAGCCTTTCATACGCGGCCGCGAGTTCCTATGGTCAGAAGGACACACTGCCCATGCCACGAAGGAAGACGCTGACAAATTTGTCGAGAAAGCCGTGGAGATGTACAGCGAGATATACAAGGCGCTGGCAATAGAGCCGCTTTTGCTTGTTCGCCCAAAGAGTGATACTTTTGCAGGTGCTGATTATTCTGTTGTTTTTGACACGCTCTTGCAGGACGGAAAAGTGGCACAGGGTCCTGGAACGCACATGCTTGGCCAGCATTTCTCAAAGGCTTTCAACATACAGTACCTGGACGGGAAAGGGAAAAAGAATCACGTCTGGCAGACGTCGTGGGGTATAACAACAAGACAGATCGGCATACTGATAATGCATCACGGTGACGACAACGGTGCCATTCTTCCGCCTGAAATGAGTCCTGTGCAGGCAGTTGTTGTCCCGATATTGTTCAAGGGAAAAGAGCAGATAGTCGCGGAGAAGGCAAGAGAATTCTGCGACAGGCTGGAGAAATCAGGAATCCGCACTTATCTTGACGACAGAGACTATTCAGCCGGGTTCAAGTTCAACGAATGGGAATTGCGCGGCGTGCCGGTCAGAATAGAGATCGGCCCGAAGGATGTCGAGAACAAGGAAGTCGTTGCAGTCAAAAGAACAAATGGTGAGAAGGTAAAAATAAAGGCCGACAATGCCGGCGCAGTGAAAAACATACTCAACGACGTGCAGGAAGAGATGATGAAAAAATCCAGGAAGATGCTGGCAGACAGCATACACGACGCAAAGGACATGAGCGAGCTGAAGAACGCTGCAAGAAAAGGCGGGTTCATAAGAACAAACTGGTGCGGCGCTGAAAAATGCGAGAAGAACCTCAAGGCTGATTCCGGCGGTTTCGAGATCCGCGGAACCCTGTACGGGAAAGGCGAGAAGGTTTTCGCTGACTGCGTCCAATGCGGAAAGCCTGCAAAGCACGTTGTATACGTCGCAAAAGCATACTAACTTTAGACCAGAGATTTTTAGTTACCTTAAAATAGAGGCTAGATCAAGTTATAATTATGCAACGAAAATATTATTTGGTCTTAGGGGTTGTTGCAATAATACTTATTTCAGGCTTAGTTCTTGTCGATAATTTCAGTCGAATAGGAGCTGTGCCATTGTCAGGCTGGCTTTTTAAATTGGATAATGATCAGTTATTTTTTGTTGATGATTTTGCTTATAAAAATTCGTCTTTTGACAGATTAATATCAACAAAATTAGTTCTAACAGAAAGTCAGGTAAAAGAAATTACCGACTTGTCAGATATATATCCGGTAACTAAAGCTCTATCAGTAACAGCGGAAGAAGCACAAAAAATAGCAGAAGACTACATAAAAGATGTATTATTGAATGAACCTGAACCATACATAAATAGTGATTCATTTAACAGATCGAATGACGAAATTCCAACAACGCTCAAAACTTTAGGTGGAGATGAATTAGAATATGAAAAATCTGTGTGGAAAGCTAGCCAATCGTGCTGGAAATCTATTACAGTAGGCAAACCCAAATATTTGCTTTATGGTGATAACCGAAAACCCTTAGCTTGGTTTGTTCCGGTTTATAAAAATGACACGTATTATGGCTGGCTTATGACGTCTGATAATAGCATTGGAGGCGGCAAAACATGCTGCGATGGCATTACTAAAGAAAATGCGGGATGTTTTATGGAAGAATCATTATACACATCTGAAAAAAGCAAAAATGCCCTATTAATCTACATGCAAGAAAACAACATAAAGAGCTCTATTATTGAAGAGTTTGCTTTCCAATATCTGGCTAAAAATCTTGAAGTTTTGTGGAAATATAGCGGTCATACGCCACCTTCATCATAGATCATTTTTGGCATTCAGTGTTGTGAAAATTTATTTAAATATCGGCAGATATATCAATATAGTGGTGATTTAATTGAAAATAGCAGGACTCCATGTCAGAAAATCGAATTCAAAGCTCATAATAACAAGGGTCAAGAGTGCAAAGAGCGTAAAATCTGTTAAAGCAAATAGGATTGCAAGAAAAAGCGTGCGTTCCAGTGCAAGAAATGCCAGGAATGCAAGAAGCACGAACGGAGGCTACCACCTTGCTATGCTGGCCATTTCCGCTGTCATAGTTTTTGAACTTATAGCTATATCATCAAACTTTTCTTCATACGGCAGTTTCAGCACAACAGGCTACGCTGTCGGAAAGCAGTACCAGAAACCGTCATACGAAATCACGACAACATTCATAACGAACATGGAAAGCTGCGAGAATGTTTTGGACAGCAACAGTCCTCTCATATCTGGGTATGTAAATTACATATACAACAACAAGATGGGAAAAGCTGCAGATTCATGCATAGATTCTAACACGCTCTTGGAATATTCGTGTAACGTCTATGGACAAATGATCAGCGACGTAGTTAAGTGCGGATCCGGATGCCTGAAAGAAGGCCTGTACGGGTACTGTGCATAAATTTTTTATTTTTGAATGTAATGTCAACTTAAGAATGATTAACTATTGTTAATCATTCAGAAACAGCTATTAAAAACAGACTGACGCACTTTGTGCGCCTATTTGCTTGACAATAACTGATAAGTTGACATTCGTTTTTCAATTAAATATGCTTAAATACTTAATTGCAAAAATATAGTCAGGCAAATTCTAAGGCTTGAAAAATCATTTATGGTGTTTGCAATGCAGCAGCAAGAAAAGTTATCAACGGGAACGACAACAGTCGGGGTTCTATACAAGGACGGGGTAATACTGGCTAGCGAGTCCAAATCAACAATGGGGTGGCTTGTTGCTAGTAAGACTTCGCAGAAGATATACCAAGTTGATGATAAAATAGCCATAACAACAGCCGGAGGCGCAGGCGATACACAGACGCTGATGAGGATGCTGAAGGCTGAAATAAACATGTACAAACTCACCAGGAACTCGGACTTCACTGTCAGGGCGGCAAGCTCGCTGCTCTCGAACATATTGTCGAATAACAGGTACTATCCGTATATGGCAATGCTTATAATCGGCGGCTTTGACAAGACAGGCGGCCACCTCTACAGCATAGACGCTGTCGGCGGCGCAGAAGAAGAGACAAATTTCACTGCTACGGGATCCGGTTCGCCTGTGGCTTACGGAGTCCTGGAAGACGGCTACAAGGACAGCATGACAAGGGAAGAAGCTGTCCGCCTGGCTGTGAGATCGATAAGATCAGCAAGGGAAAGAGACGTGATGTCAGGCGGCCGCAATATAGTCGTTGCTGTAATCGACAAAGCAGGGCTCGAATACGTGCCCGAGGAAAAGGTAAAGGAACTTGCAAAGTAATTGTATATTCTTGATTATTTTTACGGGGTAAAGTAAAAAATTAACCTGATTTTCCGGGAGTTTTTAGGTTCATATCTCAGAGATATATGACAGGACGATATCACCAAAAACTGGGGCATCCCTTCGGATTAATTATGGTTTTCGCAATAATTCGCCACGCAAGATGTATTCTGATTAAAAAAGGATTTGACATGGAAATGAGCAAAATAATTGATGAGATAAAGCAAAACATACCGAAAGAGGCAAAGATATCCGACATAAGCTACGAGGGCAGCGAGATCATCCTTTACACGAAGAACAAGGAATTCTTCAAGACTTCTACAGACCTGATAAGGAGCATCGTAAACAAGATAAAAAAACGCATAGAGGTCAGGGCTGACCCTTCCATAATCCTGGACGAGGAAAAGACAAAGGAAATCATAAGGAAGATAATACCAGAGGAAGCAGGCATAAGGGACATATATTTCGAGCCTGAATTTGCCAGGATAGTTATACATGCAGAAAAACCAGGCCTGGTAATAGGAAAAAGCGGAGAAACGCTAATAGAAATAAAGGAGCGCACTTTCTGGACGCCTGACATAAAAAGGGCGCCTGTTATTGATTCTGAGCTTATAAGATCCGTAAGAAGGATGAGGCACAAAGAAGCAGGTTACAGGAAAAAATTCCTGAACCAGCTTGGTGAGAAGATATATTCACCGTCAAAAGAAGTGGAATGGATAAGGCTCACAGCACTTGGTGCATTCCGAGAAGTCGGAAGATCGTGCTTATTGCTGCAGACGCCCCAGAGCAAGGTTCTTCTCGATTGCGGACTGTCAACAGGCGCGACAGCTTCAAAGCCTTTCCCATACCTGGAAGCGCCGGAATTCAGGATACAGGACTTAGATGCAATAGTGCTTTCTCATGCACACATGGATCACGCCGGTCTTGTGCCATATCTTTATGAGTACGGCTACAGGGGGCCGTTATATTGCACAAAGCCGACCCGCGAGCTGGCTGCGCTGCTGCAGCTGGACTATCTGCAGATATGCCAGCGCGAAAACAAAAAAGCAGCGTATTCGTCAAAAGGCGTTGAAGAGGCGATAAAGCACTGCATATCCTTGGACTATGATGAGGTAACGGATATAACGCCTGACATGAGACTCACCCTTGGAAATGCAGGCCACATACTTGGTTCATCTGTTGTTCACATCCACATAGGTGACGGACTCTACAATGTCCTGTATACAGGAGACATAAAATACGAGAATACAACAATACTTGAAAAGGCTTCAACGAACTTTGCGCGTGCAGAGACAGTCATAATAGAAGGGACGTACGGGGCAAATGAAGATGTCCTGCCTTCAAGAAAAGACGCTGAAAAATCCCTAATCGAAAATGTGATGACGTGCGTAAACCGCGGCGGCAAGGTTATTATACCTACATTTGCCGTAGGCAGAAGCCAGGATATGATAGCAATGCTTGCGCAAACCGACATAAACGTACCGATATATCTGGACGGTATGATATGGGATACAACAGCAATACATACTGCGTATCCTGAATTTTTGTCAAGGCCTGTACAGAATCTCATACTGCACAAGAGCGCCAACCCCTTCATAGATCCGAGGCTCAAGGGGATCGGCTCGCAAAAGGAGAGGGAAGAAGCACTGAACTCACAAGGACCATGTGTTGTACTTTCAACATCAGGCATGCTCATGGGCGGTCCAGCTATAGAGTACCTGAAAAGTTTCTCCACCGATCCAAAGAACATGCTTCTTTTTGTCGGCTACCAGGCAGAAGGAACACCAGGAAGGCGCATACAGAAAGGCTGGAAAGAGATCCAGCTGGACAACGGAAAAGTCCTGAACCTGAACCTGCAGGTCGAGACTGTCCGCGGCCTTGGAGGTCACAGCGACCAGAGGCAGCTGCTGTCTTATATTCATCACCTGAAGAACAAGCCCAGAAAAATAATTGTCGACCACTGCGAAAATTCAAAATGTGTCGAGTTTTCGCGCACGCTGCACTCCACGTTCAGGGTAGAATCGATAGCACCAAAGAACCTCGAAACAATAAGACTGAGGTAGATTATACTATTTTTTGATGTACTTCACGAATCTGTTTTTACTATCTACAAGTATTATCTTTGGGGGTTTGGGTTTTTTAGTTATTTCAAATCCCATTATTATAACTATATCACCTATTTTTATGATATGTGCTGTTGGTCCATTCATACAAATCATACCAGAATTACGTTTACCTTTTATTATGTAAGTCTCGAGTCGTGCGCCATTGGTTAGATCCGCTACCAGAACTTTTTGATTTTCTTTCAACCTTGTTTTATCTAACAAATTTTCATCTATTGTTATAGATCCTATGTAATTTAGATTCGTTTCTGTAATTATTGCCCTATGTATTTTTGCATGCAAATATTCTCTCATTTAATCTACTCCTTTTTCATAGAGTCCCCAAAAAACATCTTCTTCTTTTGCATATCTTTTTGCAAGCATTTTCCATCCTCTTTTCTCATGATGTTCTTTTGAATGATTGTTCAAAGGATCGAGAGCAATTTCTCCGTAGATCTTCTTTATTCCACATTTTTTCGCTTCTTTAACAATATGCTCGATAAGATTCGTACCTATGCCTTTTTTTGACATGTGGTAAAATACAGCAGCTTGGTAAACGAACCAATATTCGTTTGTTAAAAGACTAGAAATATTCTCTTGCAAACCATCGTATCTGTCAATAATGCTTTTTCCAAATGCTTTTCTTTCCATTTCAGGCGAATAACATGTAACGTATCCAATTATAGTGCCATCGTACTCTGCAACAAAACCGTGATCCGACATTATTATTTGATCGGTCGTTGGTATGAAAATTAGAAATCCGTCTTTATTTTCAGTATTTGATATATGCCTTGATTTGGATATTTCTTTAACATAATCTACATCTGTTTCGTATAACTTCCGTATTTTGTGTAACATAATAATCACTAAATAGTAGTATATAATGATGAAGAAATAAAACTATTTATTGTATTTTTTAACAAATAGCATAATTTTATATACTTTTTGGATAATTGTAAAAATATGGATCATAAAGATAGAAAACTACTTTTCTTATTAGATACGAATTCGCGGGAAAAAGAATCTATTTTGGCAAAACGCATGATCGCGAGCAAACAAGTAGTAGAATATAGGATAAAGCGTCTCTGGAAAAGCGGAATAATTAAAAGCTTCCAGACTATGATAAATCTCACATCACTTGACATTCCGTTGTGGGCTCATGTATATTTCAAATTGAATGCGTCAAAAGAAAGAGAAAAAGAAATAATAGAATATCTTATGAGAAATCGAAAAGTTGCATACATAGCGTTTCTTGGTGGCAGATTTGATATGTCTATAGTTATTTTGGAGAGAAATTTACAAAAATTAGAATCTCTCTTGGACGACATTGTAAGTAAATATCCAGATGAATTAAAGGACCATATGATTTCTCTTAGAACGCTTGGATGGAAATTCACAAAAAAATATCTTATTGATAAAGAATACGGAATAAAACAGCAAAAAAATATACTTGTAGAAGATAGGGGGAAAATTGAAATCGACGAAATAGATAGAAAAATATTAAGAGAGCTCACAAAAAATTCTAGAATAAGAATATTGGAGATTGGTAGAAAACTTAGTATCCCATTTTCGACCGTTAGAAGCAGAATAAAACTTCTTGAAAATAATGGTGTTATTTCAGGTTATTCTATTCTCATAGATTTTAAGAAAATAGACTATAACAACTATAAGATATTTATAAAAACAAAAGATAATTCTCCAAAAGCATTTAGGCAATTATTTGGATTTGTGTCCATACATCCCAATATAACATATCTTATGAAAACATTAGGCGATCATAACTACGAGTTGAGGGTTGAAGTTGAAAATCAAGAGAAATACCAAGAAATTGTGAAAGATTTACGTTCAAAATTTTCTAATATAATTCAGGAAGTAGAAAGTATAATTGTTTTTGAAGAACTGAAAGAAGATTTCTCGGTTTTACTTGAAATCTAATATATTTGACAACTTGATTACAACCTTTTAAGCTTTGTTGTAAAAAATACGATATTGTTAGTTTAAAGTGACTGCATGAAAACCTTTAAAGGTAGTCAGCAAAAATTGAGCAGGAGGTAAACCAAACCGAATTTATCATGTACCGAGAGTACGATAAAGTGACTGGTTGGTAAAGCTCTGGCAACGTTTGAGGTAACGACTCGCAGTATTATGCCTTGAGCATGAACGGGTGATTGTCGTGTTGCAGAGCTCCAATAGCCCTGACTATTAAAAGAGGGTTCAGTTTTCATGGGTGATTGATATGGTTGTAGGATACGGAAAGAGCGTAATGAAGGCTGTTCGTGAAGCTGAAAGGAAGTCAAAGAAAGCTTACAAATGTCCTTCGTGCTCAAGAATATCAGTAAAAAGACAGTCCAGCGGCGTATGGATATGCAGAAAATGCAAGACAAAATTTGCTTCAGGCGCCTTTGAATTCAAATTATAATCATGAATAGGCGGGGGAATGAACGATGACGTACGTGTGTATGAAATGCAGGAAAGAGTTCGAGCTTGAGGACCGTGTAAGATGCCCGTTCTGCGGGTTCAGGATACTTGCCAAGGCGCGCATACCTTTCAGGAAGCGCGTGAGGGCTGCGTGATTTTTATGGCAGAAAAAAAAGATATCGAGCAGATAGTAGGGCTCATGCAGATGCAGAACCAGCAGATGCAGTCGATACTCATACAAAAACAGACGCTTGCAATACAAAAACAGGAAATCGAGAAAGCATTGGATGACCTGGAAAAATGCAGCGACGACGTCTACAGAACAGTCGGACCGATACTTGTAAAAACTGAAAAGGAACAGGTAAAGACCGACCTCAAATCCAATATCGAGGATATCGAACTGAAAATACAGATGCTGGAAAAGCAGGAAAAGAAGATCAAGGAAAAACTCATGGAGTCGCAGGAAAAGCTGAAGGACGTCATGCCACAGCAGGAAAATGTCGGCCAGGGCGGGTAATTGAGTTGGAAAAGATGCAGATATTCAAAGAGATGATTGACATGGATATGACCGAAATAAACAGGCTTCTTGATGAAATCAACGAAGACAGGACAGTACCGAGGAATGTAAGGAACATGGTCGAAGAAGCAAAAAATCATCTCAACAACGAGAAAGAAGACATGGCCGTCCGCATAAGCAGCGCAATATCAGTTCTTGACGAAGTCTCCAATGACACAAATATACCGATATACACAAGGACCCAGATATGGAACATCGTCTCCATGCTAGAGGTTGCCCACAACCAGAAATAATCTACTCCTTGAAGGGTTTCCATAATCTTGCTATCGTGCCATAATCATAGGGAGGGGCGCATGCATTTATTTTCCTGTGGTGCGGAAAATTTGTGTATCCAAACTCGACAATACGAAGTCCGCCATACGATGATTGCGGTTCTAGTCTCTTGCAAAAGAAATAGAAAGCGCCGTCTTCCCCAAATCTGCTTTCAGCTTCTTTATAATGTCCTATATTTGACGGCCAAAGTGTTTCAGGATCGTATTCAGTTACCCACCCATCAGGAAGTATGCCAACTTTATACTGTTTTCCTCCATCAACACACCACTTGCGTTTCTTGTTTACAAAGACACGTTCAGGCCTTTCAAACAAGATTCCATCACGGAAAAAAGTAGACTTACAGTCCACGCTGCGTTCTCTGTCAATATTTTCCTTAATGCTATAGTTTGTTCTATATGCGTGAAAAAGTTCTCTAAACGTCGGTAATTTCCTGTAATTTTGCATACCGTTGACAGATTCGACAGGATTTATGCTACAATAATCTACTTCTTTTCCGATCCAGAACCTGTCTATGACTGTTCTGCCGTCTAAAATTAATGGATTTATAAGAACCATATCGTCTTCATTTTCTCCCATGAAAAATCACTAAATTATACTACTTGCATAATTCTTATCCTTGTAGTGTAATTACGCCTGAAATGCGGTAGTAATTGCGCAAAAGAACGGATTTTGTTTACGTGTTTACAGAAGTTTTTATATACTTCGCCGTGTTATTGTAATTAGTTTTATGTATGTTTTTGATTATGAGGTGGAAGCTATGGCAATAAAAGACATTATGGGAAAATTCAGGTCTTCAAACGAATACCTTGAGCTGGATACAGCAGAAGAGGAGCCGCACGACAAGAACACAATGATTGAAGTGGAGCGCCTGGAACATTATACAGACGCAGACAGACTGCAGAGAAAGGTCCGGGAAGGGTCGATAATCCTCGTCAACATGAAGGAGCTCAAGAAAAAAGACACAGAAGAGCTCAAGAGGGCTGTAGAAAAATTAAAGCGTACTTGCCTGGCTGTCAACGGTGACATAGCCGGACTGACAGACGACTGGCTTGTAGTAACGCCCGCAACAATAAGAATCCAGCGAGAAGGCGTCGCAGAATAAAATTTTTTCTTTGATTTCTATTTCTATATTTGTTGTTTAGCTGCTGCAACCGAGAAAAATATAACACAAGAAAATTAAAGATCATATTTCTTCAGAAAGTCTGGACGTGTCATTGATCTGTAGTCTGTCCTTATTCTTTCGAGAAATGCCTGTTCTATTTGTGTTGGATCAAGCTGTTGTATTAATTTGGTGACAGGAGATTCAACTAATGGTTTTTCAATAAGCTCCTTTTCAATTTTCGGGCCCTCCGGGCCGGACCCCCGAAAGAGGCGGAAGCCATCGTCCGAACTCGCATTCAAGCGCCCGTAGAGCGCATCGACGCTGAGGCACCCCCCGTCGACACCGTGACGCCAGAAGCTCCAGCGCCCGACAGCAACGTCATAGTGACCTGATGTGTCGTCTAAGTTGGGAGTTGCATTAAACCAAAAGTGAGTAGTATAAGGCTTGTGAGGGAAATCCTGATTTTCTATTGTGACTCGTGGAATGCCAAAAACTTCATCCCATTCTGCTGCAAGACGACCACCGCCTTCTGGAACGAGAATCTCGCCTACTTCTTTATCACCATCAAGAACTATTCGAGCCCAGTATTTTCTTCCCTGAGCGTCTATTTCATATTTGACTGCTTCCCTGCCTTTTGGCACGCGAAGACCGGTTTCAGTCCATTGCCACATGTACACTTTATCCGGGCCTCTTGCAAAGAGGTCATCAAAAATTTTAGCCTTTCTTGGATCCTTACCAGCGCGCTCTAAAGCAAGCTGGATAGCAAGCTCTTCGCCTGCTGTAGACATCCTCATACCTTCCGGAATCTCAGCTTTAGAATCATAATAATGCTTACCTGTTTTGACAAGCCTGCTTGCATGGTCGACCTCGTATCTGCTCTGCTTGTAAGTTGCTCCAAGCGTAGGATAGCCGGAACTAACAGCTGGCAAAACGAGTCTTTCTTTCATTTCTGGTAAAGATGCTGTCGCCATGAAATTCACTTATATTGTTTAAGTCTAAAAGGATTTAAACCTTACTATCACTGCTTGGTAGCGACTAATTGTTACCCTAT
>JACPVU010000068.1 GCA_016191585.1 archaeon | reverse complement strand
TGCAAGCAACCCAACATCAACATCGGCAACAACAGTCTTTGGTGCCACAGGTATGAGTGAAACAAAGGCAGCTGCTGTCCCAACAAACAAAAGTGGTGCTACCCAAAAGATTGGCTTGTCAGCCTTTGCAGGAATGATTATTTCTTTTGTGAGCAGTTTTATTCCATCACTCATTAGCTGCAAGATTCCTTCTACTTTGCCACAATAAAACGGACCTACCCTAAGCTGAAGTTTTGCAAGCATTTTTCTTTCAACAAAAATTACACCTGCAGCAAGTAACGCACCAAAACCAAATCCTGGAAATGCCGCAATTCTGAAAAAGTCTGTTTGCATAAACGACTTTACCAGTGGAACTGACATTTCTGGATGTGTCATCCATGTAAATGCAAGAAACGGAGTCAGAACCTCGCCATCAATTATTGGCAAGTCAGCGTAAAACAGAATAATCATGATTGCTGGAATGCCAACAAGTGTTAGTAAGACAACTGCCCAGAAAACATTGTCAAGCAGTGCCTTGATAAAATATCCTAGTCTAAACTTTGGTGCAATTACAGACATTTACCTATCTGCCTCCACAGGCCAGTAGTTAAGACTCCAGTATACTGCAGGCATGTTTCCAAGTTTTTCTCCTCTTAGCAAGTATGGTATGCAAATTAAATTTCTAAACGAGCCAACACTGATTTTTACTCGATATGGCTCTGGCTTGCTTTTTGAAATAACATGCATACCAAGTGAACCTCTTCCTGACTCGACTCTTCTGTAGACTTCGACATCGCCGCCTTTTGGATTTGGCTTTAGTTTTACTCGGACAGAGCCAGACTTTGGCATCTTTTTCAGTGCATCTCGAATTATTCTACAGCTTTCTAGCATGTCAAGCCATGGAATTTTGGATCTTGCGTACGAGTCTCCACTTTGTAAAACATTTGTCTGAAAGTCAAGATTTTCGTAAACATCGTATGGCTCTTTTTTTCTAATATCAAAGTCAACGCCACTTGCACGCAAAACAGAGCCTGTGGTGCCTAGTCGTATTGCGTCTTGCCTTGATAAGATGCCAGTGTTTTCTGTTCTTGATATTAGAATGGGGTTGTCATAGAAAATATCAGCATATTCTTTTATTCGTTTTTCAAAATAGTTTACCTGTCTTAGGCAGACGTCTTCAAAGTTTGCAGGAAGATCATTTCGCACGCCACCTGGAACAAAGTATGCATGTGTTACTCTAGCTCCTGTAATTTTTTCTAAAAGATCAATGAGTAGTTCTCTGTCGCCTGTAGGCCACATAAACATTGTAGAGTGTCCAAGAAAAATTCCATAGATTGCAAGCCAGTACATAGTATAGACGCAACGGTTTAGTTCAGATGCAATAACTCTAACATATTTTGCACGTTCAGGAACCTCTAGTCCCAAAATTTCCTCAACTGCAAGACAATACGGGTATAGTATGTTGCAAGAGTCGTGAATGACTGGCCTTTCAAGGTGTGGTATGTTTGTGATATAGTTGCGGTACTCTGCCATCTTTTCTTCGCCGCGGTGCACATATCCTGGGTCTGGGTCACATGCAACAATATAGTCACCATCAACTTGTACGATTAGTCTCATGTGGCCCGATCCTGGGTGCTGTGGTCCTACATTGAG
>JACPVU010000095.1 GCA_016191585.1 archaeon | reverse complement strand
GTGTTCTATCTGGCGTGGCAGGTGCGCGCCGCGGCCAAGAAGAAGTCCGAGGGTGGTGCCGTCGGCACTGCGACCGCGGCCAGCACCAACGTGTCGCTGTTGCCGTGGTTCCTGGTGCTGTTCGTGGTGCATCTCTATTGATTTTATTTCTCCTTGTGCATTGGAAGGCACGAACAATACTTTGTCGTTGACCTTCATTACACCTGTTTCAATGCGGCCGACAGGAACTGTTCCGACGCCTGTAATTGAATAAACGTCCTGGACAGGCAGTCTCAACGGCTTGTCAACCGGCTGATCTGGAACTTTGAACAAGTCCAGTGCCTCAACAAGTGTAGGCCCTTTGTACCATGCCATATTTTCAGACTTCTTTGCAACGTTGTCACCTATGTAGCCTGATGTCGGCACGAAGTTTATTTCCTCTACCTTGAAGCCTACGCCCTTCAGAAGTTTTTCAACTGCTTCTTTTGTTTCCTTGAATTTGGCCTCGCCGTAGCTGACAGCATCCATCTTGTTTATAGCGACAATCATCTGACCCACACCAAGCACTTTTGCAAGGTATGCGTGTTCTTTTGTCTGCTCCTGTATCCCGTCTTTTGCGGACACAACAAGAATGGCACCGTCTGCCTGTGATGTTCCTGTAATCATGTTCTTGACGAAGTCTCTGTGTCCAGGGGCATCTATGATCGTAAAGTAGTATTTTGCAGTGTCGAATCTTTGATGCATGATGTCTATTGTGACTCCTCTTTCTCTTTCTTCCTTGAGTTTGTCCATGATGAACGCGAATTCGAAAGTTTCCTTTTTGAGCTCTTTTGCAAGCTCCTTCAATTTTCTCATCTGTTCGTCTCTAACTGATCCAGTATCGAAGAGTAATCTTCCTACCAGTGTCGATTTTCCGTGGTCAACGTGACCTATTGTCACGAGATTCAAGTGTGGTTTCTTATCAGCCATTCATATAACCTCCAATTTTTTGCTATGTTATGCTCTAATAATTCACATCTGAGGATGTGGTTCCTTTGAGCATGGCATCCCAGATACATTGAAGACAATGTATCTGAGGATAATATTAAGTCCCAATTAGGACTACAATAAAACTATGAGTTAAACTTTTTAAGCGTTTAAAAATGTCAGATTCCGATATCTTTCTGCGGGTCGTAATCTCGTGTTGTATCTATGACAGAATTATCTACTGTTTCATCAGCGATAACGACGTATTTGATTGATTCTTGTGCGTCATTGCCTTCAAAAATATTGAACACGTCTTTTCCTGAATTAACAGCATTTTTATAAGCAATTCCACTCTTGCCGTGGAACATCTCGTATGCACCGACTACTAATCCAATACCAAGCGTTAACGATACAATTGGATGTTTTTCTATAAAACCTGTTGCCCCACTTGCGTATTCCATGAAATCACCATAATGAATTGTAGTCATTACTCAACAGTAACATGAATATTAGTCTTTAAAAAGGCTTCTGGCGTAGTAGTTCGTGATAATTATGACAGATTATGCAGAAGGAAAGGAAGGAAGCCGCATAGTAAAAATACCGCTATCAGTCACTAATTTTGGCAAACCCTACAGAGAACTGTTTGGCAAAGCAACAGCCGGCGGCTACGAAGTATGGCAGATATCAGGCCTTTACAGACTGGATGATTATAAAAATATTTCAAGATTCATTGGTCGTGACTTCCACCACGGCGGTCGCGGCTACGGTCGGTTCGGCGTCGATGCGAGCAGGCACCCCGTGCATTCTGGCAGCGGCTGGGTGGGTTCTCGTTCCGCTGATGAAGAAAAAATTGTATTAAGGTTCGAAATCTAGGAAGAAATAATGGTTAATCTCAGGCGTTTTCTACGGGTTCGCCGATAAGGTACGTCGATGTAAAATCGGTTATTTTGACGTCCAGAATCTGCCCCATTTCCAGATTTTCCCTGAGAACAACAGGCTTGTAGTCAATATTCCTGCCTATGAACGAGCTCTTCTCGGCATTGAATTCGTCCACTATCACAGGCCCTGTCCATCCAAGCCATTTTTTGTTTCTTTTTTTGTATATTTCCTTTACAGTATCAGCAATAATTCTTGTTCTGTCCTTCTTTGTTTCTGTAGACACCTGCTTCATTCGCGTTGCTTTTGTGCCGGGACGGGCAGAATACGAGGAAATATTTACCACGTCGGGTTCAGTCTCTTTCACCAGTTTTATCGAATCCTCGAATTCGCTGTCGGTTTCTCCCGGAAAGCCGACGATTATGTCGGTCCATAGCGTAGCGTCAAATTTTCCCCTGAAATCGCTGGCTATTGATTTGTAATCGTCAACAGTGTGACCTCTGCTCATCCTTTTCAGCACGTTGTCATTGCCGCTCTGGACTGGAATATGCAAGAATTTGAAAACGTGGTCATCACTATAGATATCCAGAAGCTGCGGCAGGAATCTTTTCAGGTGCTGCGGATTTGCCATGCCGATGCGCAGAAAATAGGTCCCGGATACGTCATTTGTTATTTGCTTTATCAGTTCTGCGATGTTTGTATTTTTGTCGAAACCATAGCATCCGCAGTCCTGCGACGTAAGCCAGAATTCCTTCGCACCCGAACCTACTTTGGCATTTCTTATCTCTTTTATTATGGATTCAACATTGAAGGATGTCAGGTCGCCTTTTGCAATCTTTGTCGAGCAGAATGAACAGAAAGAAAGACAGCCATTGGATATGGGAACTATATCGACAACCGAATTTGTCCGGATTTTCGGTACATTCACCTTTTCTTCTCTGTTTTTTCCGACAAATACAACAGTCTCATTATTCAGCGCGAAATCTGCAGCAACACCTATCTTCGAGATGTGGTTCGTGCCTACTATTGCGGATTTTGGCGCTATTTTTCTTACCCTTTCAAGCTCTGTTTCAGGCAGGCAACCTGATAT
>JACPVU010000105.1 GCA_016191585.1 archaeon | reverse complement strand
ATTTTGTGAATCCGCATATGAGTTTGAAAGGAAAAACACCAGCAGAAGCTGCTGATATCGACTTGAAACTCGGGAGAAGAAAACTGCTCAATTTGATAAAATACGTTTCAAGATATCATACCCCGATTAGGTAACAATGTCGGTAATCTAGACAATATAAAAAACCGTCTTGAGATCCAGCATAAATTAGATTATTATATGTGGCGAGATCAGCGTAGGCAACTCCGTTTGTCTTGAACCTCCATATCATTTTACCTGATTCAACGTCCAGAGCATAGATAAAAGTATCGTGAGAGCCAAAAATAATCTTACTATCGGCAATTATCGGAGAAGAACTTATTCCAGTACCTATGCCCATCACGTTTTCTTCACTCCAGTAATTCTCGTTCATAAAAGCTCAACAACTTCTATAATTGAATATCTTAAATATACTTTTATAATAAGAGAACCATTGATTTAATATGCAGAAGGAAAACAAGATAGAGGAAATAGCCAGACGCCGCGGCTTTTTCTGGCAGTCATCGGAGATATACGGCGGGCTTTCGGGCTTCTATGATTATGCACATCTAGGCACACTGATGAAGAGGAAGCACATAAAATCATTTGTCGATCCCGTTGTAAAATGCAAAAAATGCAACAACATGGAAAGAGCAGATCACCTGATTGAAAGTGAATTGAAGGAAAGTTTCGAGGGTATGTCCCTGGAAGAGCTCGGCAGCATAATAAAGAAGCACAACATAAGATGCTCAAAGTGCGAAGGCCCGCTGCAGGAAGTAGGAATACTTAACATGATGTTTCCGCTTACGATAGGCGACTCTACCAAGGCTTACCTGCGGCCTGAGACAGCACAGAGTGTTTACGTGAATTTTCGCCGTGAATTCGAAACAATGAGAAAGAAAATTCCTATGGGTCTGGCAATAATAGGAAAGGCTTACAGAAATGAAATAAGTCCTAGAAACACGCTCATAAGAATGAGGTCGTTTACACAGGCAGAACTGCAGATATTTTTTAACCCAAGCAAGATAGACGATCATGAAAAATTTTCAGAAGTAAAAAACTACAAACTGAGGTTGTTTCCCGTTGATGAAAGACAGCACAACAAGATCGTTGAATTAACATGCGAAGAAACAGTGGAAAAACTGCAGATACCAAAATTCTATGTTTATTACATGGCCAAGGTCCAGCAGTTCTATATTGATAAACTTGGTATTCCGCCAAAAGTATTCCGCTTCCGCCAGCTGTCAGACGAGGAAAAGGCATTTTACAACAAATATCACTGGGATATAGAGCTTTATCTTGACGACCTGGGATTCAAGGAAATGGGTGGCATCCACTACAGAACAGATCACGACCTCAGTGGCCATGAGAAAGTATCAAAACAGGACATGTCCATTTTCGCCGACGAGAAAAAGTTTATTCCGCATGTATTGGAACTCAGTTTTGGTGTCGACAGGAATGTATACGCATTGCTTGAGCTTTTCTACGAGGAAGAAAAAGAGAGAAACCTGTTTTCATTTCCAAGGATCGCAGCACCGTACGATTGTGCAGTATTTCCGCTTGTAAACAAGGACGGCCTTCCTGAAAAATCAAAAGAAATAAAAGAAATGCTTCAGAGATCGAACTTTACAGTTTTCTACGACATCTCCGGATCAGTCGGGCGCAGATACAGGAGAATGGACGAGATAGGTGTGCCGGCTTGCATCACACTAGATAATGATACACTTGCAAATAACACCGTAACAATCCGCGACCGCGACACGATGAAACAGGTAAGAGTGCAAATAAAGGATCTTGATAACGCATTAAGAAAATTCATTGAAGGCGGGGCAATAGAAAAGCTCGGTAATGTTGTTGATTGACTTATCTATATTTGTTCTTTCTTCCAGAGCGCTTTTTCATCTCTTCTCTTTTTCCGTACGTATGACTGATTTCCCTTTCAAGGTTTTTGAAAACATCATCTATTACGTCAAGTGGTTTCCATCCCCACGAATGTGCGACGAAAAGCCCTGCAGATGTCTTGAATCTTGCTCTGAGCGAGTATTTCTGTTTCGGACCCTGCTTGTGCATACTGTCGACATGAAAAACAAGGTATTCTATATGTCCAACCTCTCTTTCCATTTTTTGGACGAATTTGCTGACTTCTATGTCCATCCTCGCCTTGAACTCTATACTCTCGTCCTGCATGCCTGTTATCTGGACGTAGATCTGCTTCTTCGGCGAAGCAACACACATTTCCAATACATCCCTTGGCGTGACCAAACCTATCTGGCCATTTTGCTGTACGACGACTTCTTCCTTGTTATGTAAAATATCAATTATTTCTCTTACTTGTTCATTTCCGGAAACAATTACAGGGCTGCGCATTATCATTTCAACAGGAGTGCTGTCGATATTTATTTTTTCCTTTGCACCAGCTTCTTGAAGTCGTCCGCCTCTTGCAGGCATTCTTTCTTTACCTTCCATAATTCGTATAAGATCCAGAGTGCTTATTATTCCGACAACCTTGTTCTTGTCAACAATAGGGACCCTCGATACGTTTTTTTCGATCATTATTCTCTTTACTTTTCCTATGGTTGCATCCTTTGGAACGTATTCAGCAGCAGATGAAATATCAGATATCTTTGTATTAGCACTGGTAGACGATTTCACAACACCCATCATATCGCTTTCAGACACTATCCCGACTATGTTTGTCCCCTCTACCACAGGCAACGCCCTCAGCCCAGAGTGAAGTAGCAATTCAGCAACATTTTCAGTATTTGCATTGATGTCAACTGTCGGAACATTTATTGACAGTCCGCTGATCTTTGTTGATGACGGGTCCAGGTCTTTTGTTACTATTTTCCTTAGTTCAAGCATTCCGTACATTTTTTTGTCCTTCATCACGACAAGCTGGTTTATCTTGTTTTTTTTCATCTTCGCAAGAGCCACACTTACATTTTCATCAGGCTCTACAGAAATTATATTTCTTACCATGATATCTTTTACTTGCATATAATTACCTACGGCTTGTGTCTCGTTATTTGATAGTACGTGCAGTCGCCTTCATTATCGACAATTGCCCATAGCATCCTTGCCCTTATATTATGAGCAAGTCTTACAGATCTTGACAGTTCCTGGAAGGACATAGTAAAGTCCTCGGGCACGCAAAATACTATCCACTTTGTGTGCTCCTTTGCGGACTTCGGTCCCTTTTTCAGCTGGACGCCGCGCTCATATACGCGATAATCACACCCAAACTTAAAGCCTGTCCTCACAAGCAAACCGCGCTCCCTCAGGTCTTCATAGACACGGTACTTGTGTGGTAGCCTGCTGTCCATTTTTGTTGCGTAGCCAAAAAGGTCCTGGAATGTCATTTGTCTTTCATCATTAAAAACACGTATCCTTCCACGCTTCAGCAGCAGCAGGGCTTCTACCATTGCCATTTCAAGTCTGTTGCCGAGAACCTTTCCGTAGTAGCCAGGCTCATAGACGTGTTCCATGTCTTTTACTGCTATTACTTTTTCCCCTTCTACAGACGTGTCTACAACAACCTTTACAGTCTCAGGTTCAACGTATTCTTTTTTTTCAAAACACTCTTCTTCAACCTCTTCTATTTCAGCATTTTTCTTCGCCATAAAATCACCTATCTACAGAAGCAGGACGAGAAACAACATGATTGAATCTCTTTGTCCACTCCACTCTAATAAAGACCAGATAACTTTTTAAGATATTATTTTTTACAGTTTTGATAAAAAGTACAATTAATATGTCAGTTTTATTTAGTGCAGCTGACTGTCTTGTTGCCGCTGCATAATATGAAATTGTCGACAATAGACCAAGATGCCACAGTAACACCGCGTAAGCAGCATATATCCATTGCCGCATGGGATGCTAGTGCATCATATTTTAACTCGGTCTCGGCATTTTCCGCTTTCAGACTGGTTTTTTCCTTTCCACAAGTTTCCAGCAATGTCTGTGTAGAATTCAGATTAGTCTTACAAGTGTCAAATAACGGCTTCATGACCGCGATATCTGACAGGTATTTTGCAATATCATTGTTGGCATTTGTCAATCCTGTTTCACACACAGATAGGTCAGATTTTGTTTCATTCAATACCTTGACGACTTCACCAGTATACGTTGCATAGCCCGTGATGACTTTGCCAAAAACGAATAGACTTAGTATAAGGATCACTGCAAGCACATAGATTACTAAGTGTTTTTTGTTCTCGGTAAGTCCAAAACCGTGCCTGTAATCATAGGTCATAATAATAAATATGGTTCATAATATATAAAACCCGCTAATAAAAATAGTTGTCTTGTTGCGTAATTTCAGTGTAATTGGACAGTCACTGTTGTACTGGATAGTCCTCAAAACCAAATTTTTTTAGTACCCTATCTTTTCTCGAATAAACAAAGAGCCATTTTTCCTTTTCGCTGCGGTTCATTGCCTCGGATATCTTTCCGGCAAGTTCTGAAGGATCCATGAAATCTTTCGAGACATCTTCTTTATAGTGACGGAAAAGCTGGGTTTTTGTACCGCCAGGGCAAAAACATATCACATCCACGCCATGTTTTTGCAGTTCTAGTCTGAGCGCTCCGCTGAACCCCACCACAGACCATTTCGATGCCGCATAAGATAAAATACCTTCCCTAAACGATACGCCGGCAGAAGAAGATATATTTATTATTTGTCCCGACTTTTGCTTGATCATCTGCTTTGCTGCAAAGTATGAGCAAAAGAACGCGCCGAAGACATTTGTCTGGAAATTTGACTTTAGCGTCTTGTCGCTTAAATTTTCTATCGTGTCGGGATGAAGCACGCCGGCATTGTTTACAAGCACGTCTATTCGCCCGAATTTCCTGGTAACTTTTTGTATTAACTTCCTGCAGCTCTCTTTTTCTGACACATCGGTTTTGATAAAAATAGCATTGGTCTTTTCAGACGGTCTGTTTCTTGAGGCGTTTATAACAGTATACTCGCTTTTAAGAAATATATCAGATAAGCATTTTCCTATGCCTTTGCTGGCACCTGTAATAATAGCAACTTTTTTTATTTTCATAATGGGGACAGTGGGGTTTGAACCCACGACATTCCCGGCATAGCACCACTCGAGTGCCATACTCCACGGTCTTCAGCCGTGTGCTCTCCCAGGCTGAGCTATGTCCCCGCAACTTTGAATGCTTTTCTTATATTCTCGTGCATTTCATCTGCCATATTCAGTTTTTCTGCTTCTTCTTTTGTTATCCATCTAAACTTTGAACATTCTCTTGGGCTTATTTTAACTTTGAAATTATCTGCTTTGACTATAAAACTGCTTTCATCAACATATTCGTGCCCGAATTGGAATGAAGATTCCCTGTATTTTTTTGATACTTTTATTTTCAGACCAGTTTCTTCGAAAAACTCCCTTTTCAGTGTTTCTCTGAGAGTCTCATTTTTTTCAACATGGACTCTTGGAATTTCCCACAGGCCAGGCCATTTATCCATTCTGATTGACCGCTTTATAACAAGGAGCTTGTTATATTTAAACAGAGCCCCACCTACAGTTCTGATAGCTTTCATGAGCGCCCCCGGCAGGATATTCGGCAGTTCGACAAATCCAACTGTTCTCGAACCTTTGATCTAAAGGCAGAGATTCTACCTTTATGCGACCACCTGATTAACAGTCTCACCTAAGCTCTTCCTTTTGATTAAACTTTTCGGAAAAGTTTAACAGGTGCTCTTTGTAGACCAGGTGCCTAGTAACCTACTGAGCTACAGGGGCATATCTAACTCTTTCTATAACATTTTGTGCAATATTTAAAAGGATTGTAGCAACAGTCCAAAAAGTTATATATATGAGAAAATAAAGTATAGATATGGAAAAAAAGACGAAGCTACGAATAGAGGAGTATATTATTGTTTTCGCAATAATTGCCGCTTTATTCTTCTTCACCGAAGGCTTCAAGGTTACAGGCTTTGCAACTGCATCAAAAGGTATAACAGCTGACATCGGTGTCACGTCTGTTACAAATCCGAACTATGGAGCAATAAAAGGTACGCTTCATTTTGTCATTAAAGACGGGGATGCTGTGATATCCACTGACAAAGGATATGATTTCAAACTCTATTTTTCAACAGCGTCTATAACTGACTATGCACTTGTAAAAACCCCATCAGGCACATCTTTTACAGGGACACTATCAGGTATTGATCCTGATGGAACTGAATCTGTATGCTCATCATCAACATTCACAACACAGAAAATGTACTACGACGAAAACAATAATAATGCAAAAGACTCTGGCGAGAAGGATGTCTATACAATAATGACAGACTCAAACGGATGTTTCGCGGCAAAGATAGCACCTGGATCATGGGATATATATGGATAATAAAACACCGTCTTCAAACAAGAAAATATATATGATAGTTACTGCAATTGTTATGGTTTCTATAATATTCTATTTCTTTACAACAATGAATATGCAGTCAACTACAGTAACCAATAAAATGGATGTTAAGACCGACGTAGGACAGGTAACAATAAAGCAGAATATAGAACAACAAACTACTGTAGGGCCGAAAAAGTTCGGCACAGTTACTGTTAACCCAGGCGGCATATCGCAAGCCGATATTACAATATCAGGCAGCAAATAGTTCTAAATATATTTTAACTAATAAGACAAAGGTAGGCATATGCAGCAAAAAACAAAGTCACATATAGAGTTGTATCTACTGGTTTTCGTGGTTATAATTAGCCTTGCTGTTTTCTTTGTGGCTCCAAGAACAACCGGTTTTGTGTCAGCTAAAAATACAGTTACTGATGAACAAACAGACAGCACTGGCACATCAGATTCAATAGACGTCAATAAAAAATACGGCATAATACAGGGAAATGTCCAGTTTATAATCAACGACGGCGACGTAGTTGTAGCTAGTGACAGTGGCGCAGATTTCACACTATACTTTTCTGAAGTTGAAATAAAGGATTATAGTCTTGTAAAAACTTCGGATAAAAAATATGACGGCACTATTGATAACATAGACCCAGACGGAACAGGATACGTCTGTTCATCATCAACATTCACAACACAAAAAATGTACTACGACAAGAACAATGACGATAAGCAATCTAAAAATGAAAACGACGTTTACACTATAACAACAGACTTGGATGGATGCTATGCAGTCAAAGTCCCGGAAGGCAGCTGGAATCTTTACTGGTAGCTAATTCAGGAAGTCACCTTTCTTCAGCTTTTCTGGCAGATATGTCTCTGACATGAACTTCTATGACCTTCAACTGCAAAGTCTTTATACTAGAATTCATCTGAAAACGCACGACTTTAGTCGTGCGATGAAAGGGATGAATTCTGTATGACATGCTTCAAGAAACCCATTGACTTTAGTCATGGGTTATATCAGAAGCATATCATATATATGATAAATGTATGGATAATATATATGACTATATTGAAAACTAAAGACTTCCTTCTAACTAATTGGAATTCTGAAAACAGAAATGATGGAATTTATGCCTGGAAGAAAACAATAGGCAGAGGAAATAATGCAAAACCATTCTTACTTCCATATTTGATTAATTTAAATGAAGAATTAGCAGAATGTATGGGTCTATACCTAGGGGATGGAAAGTTTACAGACGATGACCTTGGGCACTCAAACTTTACTAGCAAAGATTTTGATTTAATAAAGAAAATGATCAAATTCTTTCATGATTTAGGAGTTAAAAATTCTGATATAACATTTACTTTGTCGTATAATAAAAAAGGTCTAAAACAAGCTAAACGAAATTTTAGATCTATAACTGAAAAATTTCGTAAACAGAAATCAGAAAGACATAGATTTCCTGCTTATTCAATACAAATTAATGGATTAATATTTCGTATATTTCTCAAAAATTTTATTATGAAATCCCTATTTCGTATAATGAACAATACAGATTTGCGGAAAGGTTTTTTACGTGGGTATTTCGCTGCAGAGGGATGGATAGGACATAATAGGAAAGAAAATTATATAGTATGTGTAGGTTTCGCTTATAATCCAAAAACAGAAGTATGGTTAAGGGATTTTTGTATAGAATGCCTAAATTTGGAAGGCGTTAATTCCAAGATAAAAATTAGACATCAAGAGCACAATGGGCAAATTATTATAACAAATTGGGAAAATTACTATAAAATGTGGAAATTGGGTTTATTTGATGTATGCAAAAGAAAGAAAAATAAATTTATAGAAATATTTTTAGATACAAAAATTTCATGTGAGATTAATGAAGGTACGCGACTAAAACTATTCAAAGGCGATCAATACAAATTAGCGAAAGCATTAGGAACATATCAGGCATCTATTTCTAATATGAAGACAGGCAGTAAGCGTAATATGTGGCCAAACATTGAACAAATTAAAAAATTGTCTAAAATAAATGAAGTTCCTATAGAAGAAGTAAAAACTGATGTTAAAAGAGTTAGGTTCGGTAATTTAACTATCTTAGACGCTAATGAAGAATTGATAAATGATATATTTAATCTAGAAAGTCTTGTTTCTTGAGTTTATCAGGAAGATACTCTTCAGACATAAATTTTAGTCCGCGATGTGACAAAGCTTCAATTTCTGCCTTTATCCCTTTTTCTATCATAAGGTTGAGTTCTCGTTGCCATCTTGGATTTTTTTTGAACCACTCATACTCCAACAATTCTTTTGCTCTTTTTATGTCAACATCTTTGGCTTTTATCGTGGCTTTTTTCAGGTCATAGTCATATATGTCACTTATTGTTAGACCTATGAATTTTGCACTTGGCGTAGCTATCCTGTCTGACACATGTGCAAGGCTAATAGAACCAGATTTGATTACAGAATAAATGTAAACTCCGTAAGCATCCGCATCGGCAAATACATAAACAGGCAGCTTATGCTCATTGTTGAGTCTCTGTATTAGCAGTCTCGTACCCCTGGATGGCTGGCCTCCTGTTCCGATAAGAATACAATTTCTTTTCTGCCAGAACTTGTCCTCGTGCAGCCTTTCGAATCCTGCATTTTTCTCCACCACTAGTACGAACTCAGCATCCACTGTTTTGAAACCTATTTCATCAACAGTCGACGGTATCGACCAGCCCCCGCTGCCTAGTTTTGACCAGTCTATCTTGTCACCGCGGTCTTCTATGACGACATTCCCTGCAACTATTCCTTTCCTGTCAGTTGTCAGATGTAACTGTTCTCTTAGTACATCTATAGCAACTTCCAGGTCAACTATTATCGGGTCGCTTTCTGACTGCTCATCAAATGTGTTTTCATTGCTGTCAGCCAGTGTGCGTTTCAGGTTGTAATACATGTCTCTTATGCTTGCGTGTATCTCCTCGTCAAGAAGGGACTTACAGAACGACGCCACCATCATTGTCTGCATGAATTTTTTTGCATGCGCGACGTTGAAGAAATATCTTTTTGCTGTTTTGTTGCCAAGCGTAAGCTGACCGGATTTTTTGTCGAATATAACATTTGACAATGCTCTTATCGGTATATCTATGTTGGGATTCTCTTTTTTGTCTATATCATTCAGTACTTTTTGGCCGAGTTTTTCAAGTTCTATCTTCACTTTTGTTGTCATAAATATTCACCTTATTTCTTCTTTTCTATTTCCTTTTCCTTCTTGATTTCTGGTTTTTTCTCCTCAGAACCTTCAGCAAATTCTTCCTTTATGTGCACACGGGACGAAATCATGTCTTTTATTTTTTTCTCTATTTCCTTCTCGTTTTTCTTTGTTAAAATTCCAACAGCCTCTGCAACCTCTTTTGAATACCTCTCAAATATTTGTATTCTCCTCTTTGCTTCGCCGGCACGGTGCTTGCCTGATAGGTACGATGAAAGCTTTCTTCCTGCATCCTGAAGCGCAAGCTTTACCTCTTTTATTATTTCCGGGTATGCAGCCACAGCTTCCTTGCTCTCTGACATGAACGGAACCCACACAGAGCATATGTGCACTACAAGTTTCATCGGACCAGAAGGAAGATTGCTGCCCTTCTGGTCAAGGTTGTATCTCCTCCAGTCTACATCTTTCACAGCTTCTGTAAGCCCGCACGCGCTCTGCTGGTACATAAGTGGAACGCGGTTGGCAAATCTTATCAATTCTATACTTTCACCGTTTCTTTCGTCATCGTCATCATTGTTATTTTTCTTCTTTCCATTTTTCTTTTCTTCTGTATTTTGAAATCCGTATACGATACCGATTTCTATCATAAACGGAAATCCCCTGTAAACATCAGGTTCACGGTTTATCGTCGTAACTAACTCGGCGTTCGGGTATTCTTTCTTGAGACTTTTTTCAAGTTCTAAAGCGCCTATTGGTGACAAACAATCAAGTGGAGGCCTTTGTATCTTGACCGTCTGCATAGCCTTTATGATTTTCTCTGTTGCAGCCCTGTCCATATCTGCAGGTTTTGTATTGTCAGGAACTTTTGAGATCTTACATATCTCTTTTGCACTCTGGTTCCCGATAGATGAAAATTCATTAGTCAAGAATGATAGCAATGTACGGGAGCTTGTATTCTGCAACATTCTCTGAAATGTGCCAAATTCGACGCCGTATGGATGTGGCTTCATGGTCTTCGGCGGTTTTGGCAGTTCATTCAGCGACCTTGGATACATTATTTTTGTACCATCAGGAGCTGTGTAATTTATCTTTGCAAACGGGTTGGATATGGACGTTTGTTTCAGATAATCTTCGACAATCTTCCTGTAGCGTCCGTGAAGAGTCATCTCTACCTTTGTTCCATTCCCGTCAAAAATATCCTTTTCTATGTCTTCCTGCTTCAATATATCTGGCTCATTTTTCATCGTATTGAGGTGCAGTTCTGTATAGCAAGTTTTTTTCTGGCTCTCGATTTTTGACCATACCCTTGTTGGTTCGCCTGTTGTCAGTTGTGAATAAAGTGTGACGCTGCTTATTCCAATACCTTGCTGCCCGCGGCTCTGTCGCAGTCTGTGAAACTTGCTCCCGTAAAGCAGCTTTCCAAATATCCTCGGTATCTGCTCCTTCACTATTCCTGGGCCGTTGTCCTGGACAGAAACAGAAAATATGTCCTCTTTTATGTTCTTTATCTTCACGCCTATATCAGGCAGTATACCGGCTTCTTCGCACGCGTCAAGGCTGTTGTCAACCGCTTCTTTCACAGCCATGAGCAAGGACTTTGTAGGATTGTCAAAACCAAGCAGGTGTTTGTTTTTCTCAAAGAACTCGCTTACAGATATTTCCTTCTGTTCTTTTGCAAATTCTTCTGCTGTTTTTTTCCCGGACATTTTAAAACCTTCTACACCATTGATTATAATTCCTGGTCACAAATTGCATTTTCAATTTTTTTCTTCTCGAGGTATTCGTATACACTCTTATGAGAAATACCTTTTATAAGTCTGCTGATGGCGTCTTCGGCTAATTTTACGTTATCGTATTTTCCTATTATTCCTGCAGTACGCCCATATATAGATATCTTTGTTACTGTCAACATTTCAATGTTTCTCCTGCTCTTGCCCTTGGTTCCTATAAGCCTGGATTTTATCCTTTTTAGTTCTTTCTCACCCTTCGGCAGGTCTAATAATAATAGTGTGTTTTCCTCGTCTATCAGTTCGATTGCATTCTCCGGCGAAAACCCACGGCCAACAGCCTTGATAATGTTCTCGGCTGTCATGACATCCAATGATTCCCCGCTTACCTCGACTTCGTCTGGAACTGCAATCTTTGTATTTGTTTTCTTCTCGATGAATTTTCTTGTCTTGCCGTATGTGCCTATTATAACTGCAAGCCGGTCCTCAGGAATTTTTATTCTCTTTATCATTTGTATCACAAACTACACTGAATACGATGATTTTTACACATTCAGAATACCACCATTCTAAAGCAATGGAATTCTGTATACCAAAAACACTATTAATAGTGATTTTTATATTTAAGATACTTTACTTTAGGCATGATTCTTGGTGACACGGAAGATTTCAACCCTAAATTTGAAGCTACTGGACGTGTTTGCGAGCACGACAAGAAGATACTTATGCTACACAGAGTTGATGATACGTGGTCGCACCCTGGCGGGAAAATCGAGCACAACGAAACACCGGAAGAAGCCATACTCAGGGAAATTTCTGAAGAGACCGGGATGAGTATACGGAAAGAACAGCTTAATTATATTGAAAAAATTCAAATCAGATATCTGGAATTTGATTTTGTATACCACTTGATCTATAGCATGTGACATAAATAATCAGACATATTATGATGTCACTGCTACGCGCAGAAAACTAAGTTTTCTGACGCACCAAAAAGCTATGCTTTTTGAGTGTATGCAGAAGACAATATTTTGTACGAAAATTAATGTCTTCTACTATATGTGATTCTGGACAATATGCAGGATGTAAAAATAGATGAGAACGAGCACAAGGATTTTGTATGGGTTTCTTCTGAAGACGCGCTTAAAATGAACTTAATAGAAGACGAAGATTATTGCATACAACAGTTTTCGAAAGCGAAAAATATAGGAACTCAGTAACTCTTGATGGAGCACCAAATAAGCAATATGTAAAAGAATCCATTCAAAGATATTACGATGAAAACAGAAAAAGTGATATCAGTCCATCTTTAGTATGCCTTTTCTTCTCAGCCATGACGCCTGTGTATGATTATACATGAGAACAATATTTGCACGCTCATTGCCCTGTATTTCCCAGGGTTCTATTAAGACAGCGTCACCTTCCTTCATCCATATGCGCCTTCTCAGAGCACCTGGTATTCTACATATCCTTATCTTATTGTCCTGGCACCTGACGCGCAGTTTATTCGATCCTAGCATCGCTTCTACTATTCCAAGGAGTTCCCTTCCCCTCGGCGTCCTGACGCGCATCTGTTCTTGATCTTCCATATCAATTACCTTATAGCATAAAAGTTTCTGTATATTTTCTTGCCTTTCTTCTCACCAACGAGCTTGTAAGATTGTTTTACTTCGAAGCGGCCTCTTAAATAACTAACAGCAGTCGATGCATATCCTCTCTTTCTCAGCCTTACGTCGTACCCTTCCTTCAGTGGTACGACAGTCGTAACAGCGTTTTGTGGAAGCATCTTGTGAAGCTTGTTCATAAGCTTGTCTTTTTTGTCACCCCTAACCTGTATGACGGCTTCGTAATAACCGCCCGATATCTCTATGCATTTTTTGCACATGAATTTCTTGATAGTTATATTGATTTTTTTATCTTCTGTTACGGTATTTCTAAGCGGTGAAACGAATCCGCTGCACGTGACCGTGGCTACCAAACGGTTTCCAACTTTTTTCGTTTTAACCGAGCATGACGTTATCTTGTTTTTTGTCTTGATCTCTCTTTCTATCTGGCCCTGGACAGAGACTTCTTTGAAATTTCCGCAGCCGTGGCATTTGTGCATTTCAAAATCCTTCAGGTCAAACAAATGTGCAGACCCAAGAAAACACTCTTTGCAGAAATTATTGGCGACTGCGGTCTTGCCGCATTTTATACAGAACATGAAATAGACTTATGCAAAGCGGATTTAAAGCATGTATAGATAACTGCGAAACTTGTGTAACATATTATAATCAGTTATCTGTGTACAAACTGCGTTCTTTATGTAATCTAAGTAATGCAGTTTAGTATATCACTGGAACACTTTCCACAGCGCCAGCACAACTTTGTAGGGATCTTTGTCATTCATCAAGTAAACAGTCTTGAAGTATTTCGCTGGCGACGAGCTCTTTACATTCAGGCCAAATCTTTCGCCGCTAGCCCACATTATCAGCGATTTTGTGACGTTGACTATATTGGTATTGTCGCCTATACCGTTTGACAACCATACCGTGCGGCCGCCGCCTTCGATTATGTTTTTGTTTGTTTTAGCCAGCGATAAGCCAGAACCGCTTTTAACTATGGTTCCGTTATCAATTGCTATAGTAGCTGATCCTGAGAACGTGAAAGAGCTAGTTTCTGGAGTGATGTTGCTATAGTATTTTGATATCTTGAATGACGTTATGTTTTCGTTTCCGGCATCAAAGAACACACCACTATCAGACCTTGACGCAGACACCCATTTTAGTCCAAAAGTTTCATTTATTAATCCGTCGTTGACCTGACTCTGTGAAAGATCACCGGCCAGGAATATTGTTCCGCCGCGCTTCAAAAATATGTCAAGCTTATTGTCGAAAGATGTGAGATTCTTGTAGCCGTTAAGGAACAGTACGTTAGTGCTCATGTCATTGTGTATTTTATCAATCTCCGCTTGATATACAACAATTGATATTGTTCTTTCTTTGTAAGTCAGAGACGGTGATAGCAGATTACGCAAATCCTGTACTTGTTGGTTGGTGCAGTTGCATCCTATTCTTATGACCGAATTTGGTATACCATCTACTTCCAACGAATAATCCACAGTTATAGGCAGCATCATGATATTCGGGTTCATGATCGCGTCGTTTACAATAGTCTGGTCGTTTGAGTTGACAGACTTGCTTATTGTACCGTTTATCGCCAGGCTTGCAACAACGTCCTGCGCTCTTATCTGCAGGAATGTGTCGTCCCAGTTCGTCTGTTCTATTGTCGCGTTGAAAAAGAAAGCGAGGGTTGTAAGAAGAATGATAGAAGCGACGATTGATTCGAGGATTCTTATGAAGCCTTTTGTTTTAGCCATTATAACACACCTACATCCACCCTTACTATCCTTTTGTCAGGGAGTGTTGCAAATCTCGATATCATAAATTCAGACCTGCCACTGCCTCTAGACTTTGGCATACACGAAAGAAGATCAGCACCGTTAGAATCTGTTATAGATATTCTTATTTCATTTCTGAAACCCTGACCAAGCATACCCTTTACGAAAGTATAGTTGCTGCTACACAATGCATCCAGGCTTGCTATCTTACCATCTGACAAAACGTAGTTATCACCTGTCGAGAGGCCGATTGTTTTGATGTTCGTTATATCCCAGTTTTTTGGGTAACCTTCATCAAAAAGGAGCATCTGTGATATTTCATACGCCCTTGCGCGTATATCCTCGTTCACAGCTTCGTTATGAAAAATAGGAACGTTTAGTATGATCATAAAGCTTACAAACGTTATCGTACTGAAAAACAACACTACAGACAGAATAAATTCTACGTCAATCATACCTTTCACAGAATACCAGCTCCACTACACAAAGCCCAATTTCGCAACTACTATGAACAACGCAAAGCCTGAAAATAGCATTATCATGCTGTGCTTTGCACCTGCTGTAATCGAATCAGAACTTATCTGGCCTGCTATAAGGCCGGTGAAAAGACCCTGTATGACTATCATCGTAAGGAAGAGCGACTTGTAGTACGCAGCTGGATTCGACTGGTCGCCAAAACCGAAAGCAGATGATACCGTTGCAAATACAGTACAACCAAAACAACTAGGGTCAGTGCTGTCAATACATACGCTGCACGGATTCGAATTGAAATTTTGCGCCCCAAACGTGCTTCCAAGGTCCTGTGTCTGTATCATGGGCACGAGAAACTTTACCATCGCTATAGTTATCCCTACAAATATGAAGAATATGGCATACATCATGATGACCTGCTGGTTCAGCATTGACGACTTCTCGGCCTGCACATCTCTCAATGATTCTATGTTATTTGCAAGAGCGTCCATGGTATCTTCGATATTGCCACCTGATCTGTTGGCCTGGCCTATGACCATGAGAGACCTGACTATTACCTTGCTTGCAGACATCCTTTCCGTGAATTTTTTGAACACCTTTTCAATCGGCACATTCCAGCTCAGCTGTTTGTTTATTTTGCTTATTTCACTTGTCAATATTCCATAATCAGATTTTTCCACAGTTTTTAGTGCCTGCACAAGCGTAAGACCAGCCCGCTGCGATTCTGCCATGTCCCTTAGGAAGTTCGGAAACTCTTTTTCGTAGGCTTTCACTTTTTTGAACTCGATGAACTTGTAGACAGTATAGGGTACTGTCAGGGCTATTACACCGAGGAACAGAAGGTTTGCAGATATAGTCAGGTCAGACAGAAACATCGAGATTATAATGAGCACTACAAATATCACAGCTGATACAATAAGTATTTTTATGTCTTTTTTCATGTTATCATTCCAACGGCGATCTAGATTTTATAAGTATCAAAAACATAATTGACAAAACAGGCAGCAGTATGAAAGTCACGAACGTTTGCGTGAGTATTGTTTCTATACCCGACGAAACAACTGATATTATCGACGTGAGCACTATAAAGAAAATCGTGCCTGTTATTATGAGTGTTAAGTATACTTCAAGATAGAGTGATATCTCCTGCGAAAATTTTCTTATTTTGGACCTGTAGTCATTCATTGCCTCCTCGTTCTTGCCGCTAAGGTACGAAGTCATGTCACCACCGCTTACAATTATCGAGTTTATGCCCCACAGAATGTCACGGAATTTTTTTGACGGTGTAGACTTTGCCTGCGTTCTTATTGCGTCCGATACAGTCAAACCAAATATCTCAACATTATTCGCTATATCTTTTGACTCCTTTGCAAGCTCTCCGTATTCCTTGAACTGGCCGAGTGACTTGAACAGGACGATAGGCTGAACTTTTGAGCTCGAAAGCGTTGCAAGGTACGACAAGGCAAACGGCATAGCTTTCTCGATGTTGTTTGCACGCCTGCTTGCGACAGTCGCAGGATAAGTGTAGAATATAAAAAACAGCACACTGGATATGCCTATAGACAGGATCATACTCATGAGTATGGCAAGCACAGGCTCGACAAAGAACCCAAATATAAACGAAAGAAATACGGTTTCAACAAAGAAAGCTATCATGACAACGAAGAAAGTCATCGAGAAATATTCCTCAAATGTGTAATTGAGGTTGGCCTTTTTCATATCATCTTTTACGTCATTAAAATAAGGTCTCATCGACCTGCACATATCTCCAAAGATCCTGTAGGAGAATGAGACAAACCCCATTTTAACCACCTATCTTACTCAGCAAAAAGTCCGGAGATAGATAGTAAAGGTTTATAATCGATGCGAATTTTTTATAATCAGTTACATTGTGTTCCATTGTCCATTTCAATACCTTTGCTTTGTTTATGAGTTCTTTCTTGACATCTGGCTCGCTCATTCCAATACTTTCTGCGATCTTACCGAGGATGACACTCTTGTTTGTTATCGTATAGGTATCATTGTTCGGGTTCCATTTGACAACGTCATTCACAATTGGTATTCTCCTCTTTTTGTCGTAACCAAGTATTTCAACGATTTCTGATATGCGTCTGCTGTATATTCTGCCACGCTTGACGCGCCTCACGAACAATATGATATCAAGGTTTTCTATTATATTCGGCGGGAGTGCTATTGGCTGTGTTGTTAGTCTGTCCATTAGCTTCGGAAAATTATCCGCGTGTATCGTGGCAAGACCTGCATGGCCTACTGCCAATTGCTGGAACAATACATAAGCCTCTCTTCCACGCACCTCACCGACGATTATGTAATCAGGTCTCTGTCTCAGTGATTCTTTCAGTAGTTCAAACATATCAACCTTGCCTTCTTCTGATATTGCAGTTCTTGCTACCTCAGGTACCCAGTGGGAATGAGGAAGCTTCAGTTCTGCTGTGTCTTCGATTGACACGATCTTCATCTGCGGTTTTATGAAAAGTGACAGCACATTAAGCAGAGAAGTTTTACCAGTTGCTGTCCCGCCGGAAACGAGTATGGAAGACTGGTGCTCTATCAGGAACCACAAGAAAGACAGAAGTTTCAGGTCGCACGTCCCGAACTTTAGCATGTCCACAGGCGTCATCGGTTCCTCTGTGAACATTCTTATCGTGAAATTGCTGCCGTGCCTTGCTATATCCGTTCCAAGCGTAGCCTGTATACGGGAACCGTCCGGCAGCGTACCGTCAAGTAAAGGTTTTGCAACAGACACGGTTTTTGCTGAACGTTCTGCCAGTTTGTTGACAAACATGTCAAGACTGTCTCTTGTTGAAAAAGAAATATTTGTCCTTATCGATCCAAGCTTGGGATCACGGTGGTATACATATATTGGTATATTGACACCGTCGCATGAAATGTCCTCTATGTTTTTGTCCTGCATCAACGGCTCTATAATCTCAACGCCTATGAAGTCCCTTACTACATAGTATTTCAAAATATCAATGTCGCCTTTTACCCTGAAATACTTGACAGCCTTGTTGAATATGTCTATTATATAATTTATTGCATCCATCTTCCTGATCTGTAAGAAATTTACGTCAAGTTTTTCCTGTATGAATTCCTTTATGTTTTCCAGTTCAACACGGTCGTTACCGCTCAATTTTGGTTCAACAACATTGTATACTATTTCACCGATGCTTTTGTCAAAATATATGTCGGCGTACGCAAGTACACGTTCGCCTGTTTTTGGGGAATTTGGAATAAGAGGGTACCTGATTCTGATAGAACTTTGATCTTCATCATTTTTTATTGACGCCGAAGACTCACTGGGTTTTGGCATCTCAGCGTCAGGCATTGATATTGCCTTTTCCCTGATGTGGTGTATGAAGTCCTTGACTACATCGTCCTCTTCTTTGTCTTCATGACGATTGTTATTACTACCCTCAAGAAACATTGGCTGTCCTATATAACCTGTTGTTATTTCTGGTCCGCTCTCCTTCAGAACAGGCTGCTCTGTCTTTTTTGTCGGATCTTTCCTTAGAAAGATCTTCTTTGCTCCGTTGCTTCCCTTGACGTATAGAACACATTTGGATACCATTGTAAACTCTCCGTTAGCGTGCTAAGCCGGTCGTCTTATCCTTATGATCCCGCCCTCGTTCACGGCTTCGATATTCACACTGCTGCTTATAACTTCACTTGTAACTATTCTGTCTGAAGTTATATTAAAAATTTGCCTGGTTACATTTACGGTGCTGTCTTTCATGCTTATAACATAAATTCTGCTGTTTTCACTGTCCAGGACGACCTTGTAGACGTGGCTGGATATCTTGTCAGGTACCGTAAACCTCGATATTGAGTTGTCGTTTTCTGCTACCTTCAGCACGGATACAACAACATTATTTGCGACTGCATTGAAGTTGTCCTCGACCGTTATTACGTCTATTGATTTATTTAGCGACCCGAATGTCATTACGACGTATGATGTTATGAATATGCCGACAAGAATGAACATCACTTCAAGCACTATCTTATATTGGCCTTTCATACTATACTCATTTCTATCTTTGTCTTTATTATTGTTTTTGTGTCCTCTATTGTGCTGGTTGTACCCTTATTTTCAAATATTATAGTGCTGTGTTCACCGCCGACCCCCCTTCCAGACGAGCTGGTGCTTTCAAGCGATATCTTGAATACGCGGTATGTGCTTGCAGCCGACAGGTTGTTTATAAGGCTGATGTACTTCAAAGTATAAGTGGTCTTGTAGTTGCTCGAACTCAACTTTACAGATTTTACGCATATCGTTTCCGGATCTGCCACGGAAAATTCGCCTGTGTCAGAACTGCATACTGAATTTTTTGCTATAGGTATTTCAGCGTCTGTAGCGTATATCGTGCTGTCTGTCGGAACAACAAGTTCCACGAGCCCTGTAGTGGTATCGAACTTCACGCTTGCGGGTATATTAACATCTATCTGGTCCCTGCCGCCGTTGTTTGCGATGAATTTTATCTTCGTATTGAGGTTCCTTATGAAATCCTCTGAGTTTTCGAGTACAGCAACGTCCTTGTTCTTCTGTATCAGCGGGAGGCCCCAGAAATATACAGAGCCCACGACACCTATCAGTATGCCTGATATCATTATTATTGACACGGCTTCTGTCTGTCCCCTCATAACACTCTAGAAACTATTTCATCGGGTCGCTATATAAAGATGCCTGGATTATTTGATTATCATGGGAAAAATACCGGAATGGCAGTATCCGTTGTACAAAGACAACGACAATATTGCATACAAGACCCTGCAAAGATTGGGAAAGTCAGGAAAATACCCTGAAATTATTGGATCCCGGAAAGAAGTCGGCGATTTCCTGAAGTTGCTTATCCTCAGCCAGAAGAGCAAAGACTACAGGAAGTTTCGCGACGTTGTCGTGAGCGGGCTTAAGAAAAATGAACTGGACACGTCAAAAATACTAAGCAAAAGCCATAATATTCTCTTACAGAATGCAGATAAAACATGGGCAGTTTTTATGCAGGACAAAAGGATCTGCAAAATGATTGACGATCTTTCCGTCAGAAAAATCGAGTTTATAGGTACCGACAGAGAAATTGTCGAGTTTTCTATCAGATTTATTCTTTCCCAATTGCTTCAGGACTGGAGAGGCCCGCTAATGGCCGTCCTTACAGAATGTAAAGAGAAAAAAGTCAATATATCTAAACTGAATAGTTTGCTGAAAATCTGGGACTACACAAAGATATTTCAGAATTAATGCAGTCCAAATAAATAACAGGTATACAAAATTTGGATTGCATTGTTGTGCACAAGAAATTGGTACAACGATTCATTTCTTGTAGCACATTAGTTTTACATACCAGGTCTTGCAGGACTTCTTATCATCATCCTCTTGTTCTTCGCAAGCGCAGAAAGGAGCACTGTGTTTATTCTCTTTTCCAGTTTGTCAATCCTTGCTTCTACATCTGTTTTTAGTTCCTGCTGTACCGGTACAACGGCCTCGGTATCTTCTATTTTTTCAGAAGGAATTTCTATACGGCTGAGAAAATCATCAATTTTTGCGATACTCTGTTTTACAGTTTCCGTCAGTTCAGTTATCTTTGTCACAGCATCCATATTCATCTTTACGACGTCGTCTACAACCTTCTGGTTTGTTTTGACTATGTCTACAAGCTCTCTTAGAATCTCATTAGCTGAGCCTGTCTTCTCCAGTTTTTCGACCCTTTTTTCCATCCTTCTGAGCGGGCTCATCGGAACAAGCTCATACTCTTCGTATTCAGCCATGAAACCACCAATAATTTTTATTTATCACACAGAGTATATATACGTTTATAGCTCAAGAAAAATTAAACCGCGGCAAGGGTTCAGATTCAGAAACTAGGTACTTGTGAAGTTTCTTCATGTTTTCTCTGTTAAAAATGCCTTTCGGAAAGGCTGGCTGTATGATTTTTGGATATTGCTGAACTATTATTTTGTCATTTGAAAGGTGCGATATATCCTTATAGTACTGTACCCTTTCCTTCAGCTTTTGTAAATCATATCCAGAATTATATTCTATCCAGCCTTCGCTAATCGACTGACCAGGAAAAACCTTTCCATACAATGTAAAATGATAAGAACCGGCATCATTGCTGCTGACGCATATCTCCAGCTTCACAGGCCTGAAATCTTCTATTGACATAGTTACAGCTATATCAGAAAAGCTTATAAACGAAAATTATTGAAAAAAGAAAAAGCAGTTTTTCCTGCTTATTCGCCGAAATCTTCGCCCATGCCACCCATTCCGCCAGGCGGACCTGAAGGCATTGATGGTGTTTTCGAAGTTATTACATCGTCTATCCTCAGGATCATTTCAGCTGCTTCGCTTGCCGACTTTATTGCCTGCGTCTTTATTTTCAGCGGTTCAACAACGCCGTTCTTTTTCATGTCAGCAACCTTTGCGTTTATTACGTCGACACCAGCTGTTATTGAGCCTTTGTCGTGCTGGGAACGCAAATCAACCAATATATCTATCGGGTCCCTGCCAGTTGATTCAGCCAGTGTTCTTGGAATTATTTCTACAGCTTCAGCAAACGCATTTATGGCTAATTGCTCTCGTCCGCCTACAGTCTCAGCGTATTCTCTTAATTTTCGTGCGAGTTCTATCTCTATTGACCCGCCGCCGTATACGACTTTTCCGATTTCGACAGCACCTATAACACCAAGCACTGCATCGTCCATGGCACGTTTTGCTTCGTCTACAACGTGTTCTGTTCCGCCCCTGACTAGGATGGAAACAGCCTTTGGATCCTTGCAGTCGCGCACGAACGTCATCGACTCGCCTGCTATTTTCTGCTCTTCTACAACGCCGGCGTGACCTAGGTCATCCTTAGAAAGTTCGTCTAACGTTGAAACAATATTTGCGCCAGTGGCTTTTGCAAGTTTTTCCATATCGCTCTTCTTGACGCGTCTTGCAGCCATTATCCCTGATTTTGAAAGATAGTGCTGTGCAAGGTCGTCGATACCTTTCTGACAGAAAACAACGTTGCAGCCGGAATCAACAACTTTCTTTACCATCGCTTTCAGCATATGCGTTTCCTGGTCCAAAAATGCTTGGAGCTGCTGAGGGTCTGTTATCCTTATCTCTGCATTAGTCTCTGTTTCCTTTACCTCAAGCGCACAGTCCAAAAGCGCGATTTTTGCGTCCTTTACGTGTTTTGGCATATTTGCGTGCACAATTTCTTTGTCAATAACAAGCCCTTTTATCAATTCTGTATCATCGATAGAGCCGCCCTGCTTTTTCTCTATCTTTATATTGTCCTTGTCTACGACTATTTTGCCATTTTCTTTTGTTGCGACAATTTTCACTGCATTGACAGCCAGCTTAGCCAGCGGCTCTTTCGCTGCTTCGCTCCCCTTCCCTGTCATGGCTGTCATTGCTATTTTTTCAAGCATAGCAGTATCTTCTATGGATATTGTTTCTGAAGCCTCGTCAACAATTTTCAGAGCCTTGTCTTTTGCAAGCCTGAAGCCGCGTACGATCATTGTAGGATGAATCTCCTGCTCCAGTAGTCCTTCTGCTTTTTTCAGCAGCTCACCCGTCAGTATAACAGCTGTTGTAGTGCCGTCGCCGACTTCGTCTTCCTGAGTCTTTGCGACTTCGACCATCATCTTTGCAGCTGGATGTTCTATCTCCATCTCGCTCAGTATTGTTGCCCCGTCATTGGTTATTGTTATGTCGCCTATAGAATCAATCAGCATCTTGTCCATGCCTTTCGGCCCTAAAGTAGTTCTAACAGATTCAGAAATAAGCTTTGCAGCTGCTATATTCCTTGACTGCGCATCCCTGCCCGTGTTGCGCAGCGTGCCCTCAGGCAAAATAAATATCGGCGATCCGACTCCTAAATTCCCTGCATTTACCATATAAATCATCCTCCAATTTTTTTGTTGAATATATCCTGAAAGTTTTGATATTTCATTTTAGATTCTTTAGATTCTTTAGATTCTTTAGATTCTTTAGATTCTTTAGATTCTTTAGATTCTTTTGATCAATCTTTTCTTCTAAAGAAAAGATTGGTATACTTTCATACACATGTATAATGCAAATGCTTAAAAGCCTTACTTTTACTATGTTTATTGGTAAATATGTTGCTTCTGAAACAGGTCGAGAATATACTGGAGAAGGGTGGTTTTGACTATTGCGAATACAGCGGGTGCTTTGACATAGCGGCAAGCAGGAGGTTCACGCTGTTTCTGAAGGTTCTTGATAACGTAGACTCATTCCAGGAGACACAGGCTAACAATCTGAAAATAATATCCGATGATCTGGACGCTACCGTCGGCCTTGTAGGTACGCATACAAGGCGGGAGCACCTGCAGAACAATATAAT
>JACPVU010000059.1 GCA_016191585.1 archaeon | reverse complement strand
TTTCAGGACTTCTGTAAACTCGCCGCCTGCCGAGACAACGACAATGGGCTTTTTCTTCAGGTCTTTCACTTCAACGACAGAATCGACTATGTCCGTTGTCACTAACGGCGTCTGGTAAAGGATTATCAGAAGAACTATGTCAACGTTCTTGTCGCTCATTGCAAGATCCAGCACGGTCTTGTACCTCTCTGTTGAAGCATCACCAAGCAGGTCAATAGGATTTGACTGCGCGACTTGCGGCATGGTCTTCTTTATTGCCTTTTTTGTTTCCTTGCCCAGTTCAGCCATGACAAGGCCTTCTTTTATTATTGCGTCAGTGCTCAGTATTCCGTATCCGCCGCCGTTCGTTATGACCAGTGTTCTGCTGCCTCTGGGCTGCATGCATTTCTCGAGCATTTTCGCGGTCTCGAACATATCCTGCAGGGAATTTACTTCTATCATTCCTGTCTGCTTGAAGATGCCTGAATATATTTCTGCTGCGCCTGCCAGTGATCCTGTATGGGATATCGTGGCCTTTGCGCCTTCTGCTGTTTTTCCGCCTTTTATTACAATTATCGGCTTTTTCTTTGAGACCTTTTTAGCGACTTCCATGAATTTCTTTCCGTCTATAATGCCTTCTACATACAGGCATATTACCTTTGTCTTTTCATCATTGCCGAAATATTCTATGATGTCTGCCTCGTCTATGTCCATGGCATTGCCGTAGCTCACAAACTTGGAGAAACCGTAGCCGTCTTTTGTTGCCAGGTCAAGTATTGACGAACCAACAGCCCCGGACTGACATACGAATGATATGCCGCCTTCCCTCGGCCTCTGCAGCCTGTACCTTGGCAGGAACAATGAATCTAATTTTGTATAGGCGTCAAACGTGCCCAGGCAGTTAGGCCCGACCATCTGCATCCTGTACTTCTTTATTATCTGCTGGGTCTTTTTCTCGAGAGCCATGTTTCCGGCCTCCTTGAAACCGGAAGTGACCATGACTATGTCCTTTATTTTCTTCTTTCCGCATTCATCCAGCACCTTAGGCACAAAAACTGGCGGGACAGCAACAATAGCCAGGTCTATGTCCTCGTGTATGTTCAAGACAGACTTGTAAGCCTTCTTGTTCAGTATCATCTCCGCATTCGGGTTGACAGGAAATACATTGCCCTTGTATTCGCCGTCGACGAAATTCCTGAAAATCACATGGCCGACCTTCCTCGTGTCGCGGGAAACGCCTATGATAGCCACGTTTTTTGCCGAGAAAAAATTGTCCATGTTGCGCATGATACCACTTATAGGATAATTTTGTCAGCATGCAATATAAAGATTTTCGGCTTTGTAAAAATGACAGCCAAAAGCATCGACGTAGACATATACGTCTCTTGACGTATATGTCAGCTAGCATCATTGTGAAGGCCCAATGTTGCTCACGTCGATGCTTTTACAAAGGTTTTCTACAAAGCCATTTTCGGCTATCGACAAAGTTATAAAAGCTGGGGCACAGAATATTACAATCATGAAGATACTTACAGAGGAAAAGGCAGAGGAACTGATATCGAATCACGTGCCTGTGGCAAAGAGCAGCCTTACAAAGAAACTTGAAAAGGCGCTGGAACTGAAGATGAAGTATCCATTGGTATTGAAGATTATTTCTCCAAAAGCTGTCCACAAGACAGAGATAAACGGCATCCGCATTGTTTATGATGTAGAAGAGTTCAAGACCAACTACAACGACCTTGTCAGGGTATCAAAGAAGAAGCGCATGCCGCTGACAGGCATCCTTGTCCAGGAGTACGTGTCAGGCCAGGAAGTCATAATAGGCATAAAGAACGACCCTACGTTCGGCCATATTCTCGTTTTTGGCATAGGCGGCAAATTCGTCGAGCTCATCAAAGACGTTTCCTTCCGTGCGTGTCCGATCACAGAGACAGACGCGCAGGACATGATAGACGAACTCAAATTCAAGAAAATACTCTACGGCCTGCGCGGTTCCAAGCCTGTGAACATGAAGCTTCTCAAGAAAACACTTATTTCTGTCTCAAAACTGCCCGAAACCGTGAAGAAAATCGAGGAGTTGGACATCAACCCGTTTATCATAAATGACAAGATCGGCAAGGCAGTCGACGCAAGGATTGTACTGAAGTAACTATGCCTATCTTGTGTTTAATTCTTCCAAGGCTTTGTCTGTGTTGACTTTGTCTATGCTGAAATAAGCATGATTTCCTTCTGGTCTGAATCCGAGGCCAGCAAAATCGGAACTCGAGTACTTCGAATCGAAACT
>JACPVU010000079.1 GCA_016191585.1 archaeon | reverse complement strand
TACTTTTCTCTTGAATTCATCAAATCTTTTTAGTGCGGCATGTGTTCCTTTCTTCCTGCGACTTGCATATGAGTCATAGATAAAAGTCTTGTCAAAAATAGGACCGATTACGTTGCATATGGCGTGATGAACAATCCTGTCGCGGAAAGCAGGTGTATGAATAACTCTTGTCTTAGGATCGTGAATAACAAAACGTTTCAGCTGTTGAGGACAATAAGTTTCACTTTCTAGCTCTTTTTTCAGTTGAATCAGATTATTATCTATATTTGTTTCAAATTCTTTGACATAATATCTTTCGGATTTTCCTTTGCGAGCTTTTTGGAAAGCAAGCCGTAAATTTTCAATAGAGCATATTCTTCCGTAGAGATTATTCAGCGTTTTAGTCATTATTAGTTGTCCCGGCAAGACACGGACTGTTAGCGGAAACGACCTGTCCGAATTCCCGTTGAATCGTACATAAAAAAATCTGTTTGTTCAATTTCGAGTTCTCAGGATCGGCATTCAGGTTGACGTTGAAGCACCTGCATACGATAGATTTATCAGATCTATGCTCGTCATGATGATTCCAGTTGGCGTTGCGAATGCCGACAGTTTCCTGTAGCCCTTTCACCGCATAAGCACCAAGGCTTCGGCTTTCATAAACAATTTGCTTATTACTGGCTGTTGCCTTTGAATTTCATGGCGGTAAAATAAAGAGCCAAAACCGCGCTATGAAAAGGCATATAGTTCGTGGGGACTCCGACAACACCTTGTTTAAGTGCGGATCGGAGATGCCAAGACCAGAAATTTTAGAAGTAATTATTTTCTTTTTCTCCCTGAAAACGATCTTTATTTCTTGTGGAGATAACATACAATTCAAGAATTTGTCGTGAATGTATTTATTTCTTTCTCAGATTTTGAATGTGTAACTTGGCCTCATGACTTTGGCTTTAACAGCGTCCCCACGAACGAGCGGAAACGACCCGTCCGAAAGCGAGCCCCCAGGACCGGCATCCAGGCTGACGCGGAAGCACCCGCGCCCGCCACGATGATCCCAGCGGGCGTCGCGAATGCCGACAGTCTCATTACTATTTTGGTCTGGAGTATAAAAATGATGACTGTGCTCTACGAGATTCTTATTTTCATCTGTTTGATCATGACCCAATGTCAATTGCGGATAGCCAAGAGCATTTCTGACATCGACAATCTCATTGTCTTTTTCGTAAATTTCTTTTCCGCGGAGCTTTTCCAGCTTCTTTAATCCGTCTGCTCCTATCATTTTCTCTATCTGTTCTCTTGTAAGCAACGGTACCATTCCGCTCGGCGCGATCGTGGTTACGCCGATCTCTGCGTCTCCGTCAGGCAACCTGTAGAATAATTTTCTTGTCACAAGCCTCTGGTTTATGCCTTCTTCACCATTTCCGTAAGTCCCTGTGAAGTCAGCGACGTATCCCCATCTCCATGGCATTCTGTTTCTCTGGAAATTCTCGTCAAAAATAGCATGATCTTTGCCAAGGTGATCCCGTACAGCTTCGTCCTCGAAAAGCGTCGGATACCTGAATGCGCAATTATTAGCTTTGTTGTATTCATTCAGAAATTTTGCAACATCTGACTG
>JACPVU010000055.1 GCA_016191585.1 archaeon | reverse complement strand
CGGGCCTTTTCTCCCTTCCAATTTGAGGCCGAGCTTCTCCTGCACGGCGACGAAAATCGTGGGGCGCTCCGCACCATCCTTGTTCCATCAAAGTCCAGGAAAGCTGCCTGACAGAAATCCTTATGAACGTCCAATCCTACATACATACAATCCACCTCACTTTACTGTTGTGAGGCGGATTTTATCATGACATCTATATGTGACCAACTTGTGCAATACCCGAATATTAAGTTGGCCAGCTATATATATGTTTCTATGAAAATCGAAAGATTTATAAATATATGATTACAATTATAGAAAGATAGCTATGAGGAAGAGCGAACTGATCTATTCGTATATGCTGGAAATGTCGCTGGAAAAGAAGAAAAGAGTTCTCACGCAGGCTGAGATGGCGAAGGCGCTCGGAATATCACTGAGCACCGTAAACAATGCGCTGAAGCCGCTGAGAAGAATGGGCGCAGTCAGCGTAAAAGCAAGAAGCCTTTCCGTAACGGATCCGAAAAAGGCGCTTTACTTCTGGGCCGCGACGAGGAATGTCGAAAAAGACATAATCTACAGCACGCGTGCTGACGGCAGCGTATCGGAGATAGAAAAAAGAATGCCGCACGACACTATTTATGCCGCTTATTCAGCGTACAAATTCCGCTTCAGGGACGTTCCGGCCGACTATTCCGAGGTCTACGTCTACAGCGACAGCGTGGCGGAAATAAAAAAGAGATTCGGGGAAAATGCCAGCAGGCCAAACCTGTTTGTCCTCAGGAAAGACATAAGCAAAATGACCCTTGCGAACATATTCGTGGATATATGGAACCTGAAGGAATGGTACGCGAAAGAATTCCTCAAAAGCGTGGAGGAGAGGATAAATGGAATACTGGCATGATATCCAGACAGAGAAAAGCTGGGAAGTCCTGAAATCCCTGAAAGGAAAGTTCAAATTCGTACTGATAGGCGGATGGGCTGTCTATCTCTGGTCTCATAGCCATAAATCAAAAGACATAGACATTATAGTGGATTTCCAGACCCTGTCAAGGCTGAAGCAGATTTATGACGTAAGAAAGAACGACAAGCTGAGAAAATACGAAATAAAGATAGATGAGATAGACGTCGACATATATGTAAAATATTTTTCCCCACTTGTGATAAAGCCCGAGGATGTAAAAAGCACAAAAATAGAAGGCTTTGACGTCGCAAGGCCCGAATACCTGCTGGCGCTAAAACAGGGGGCGGAATTCCAGAGAAAAGAAAGCGAAAAAGGCGAAAAAGACCGCATAGACATAATCAGCATGCTCCTGAAATGCGATATAGGCTTCGGCGAATATATGTCAATATTAAAGTCTATAGACAGACCCGAGTTCTTTAGCAGGCTTATATCGATTGTCAAAAATTTCAACGACCCCTCGCATTTCGGCATGAACCCAAGGGAATTCAGGCTTGAAAAGAACAGGATACTGAAAAAACTGAAGGAAACACGGTAAATTTTTCAGGAAATAAAAATGGCATTTTCCGTATAAGTGGATACACGGACTTTCTGACAGCAGAAGTGAGGAACAGATGAATACGATTACTGTCGGTACAAATACTTTCATCCATAAAAAGCGTGATCATGCCATCTTTGAAATAGTGAAGGCAGGCGAAAAAGAACAAGACAGACCTTATCATGCGGCCGCAAAAATATATCAACTGTTGGCCACAAGACATTATTTTAATGACGGAAATAAACGAACTTCTCATATACTTGCTAAGATATTGCTTTTATCATATCAAATTTATCTAGAAGTAAGATATGCGAACTCTATAAATTTCATAATCGAAATAGCGGATAAGCAAAAGACTGTAGATCAGATACAAGAATGGATAAAAAATAACTCTAGATATATGAATAAAATTGACAATTTTATAGAAGAAATGGATAAAGAGTTTGCTGAAATGAAAAAATGGAAAGAAGAACATCATGATTAATACTTTGCCAGTTTCTTGAGAAGTTCTATATCATCAGCTATAACTGCGCGTCTTGTCTTTTTCATAGTTTTCAAAAACAATGTCTGAAATTCAGTCATAGCAATCACCTTAACACTAATAATGCTACTAACGTATATAAGGCTGATCGATATTTGATACTGTCAACTTAAGGGGCATTGGCCGTTGTTAATGCCCCAGAAACGGCTGTTATCAACAGATAACAGCCGTTAAGTTGACAGTATCTCGATATTTATACTTTTCCGGTTTTTGTTCAACTTCGGGTTTTGTGCAAAGCTTTTCTATACGCTGACTGTCCTTCTCTTTGTTTTCTGTTTCATCCCAGTGTTGCCGATCTTGCAGAAAATCAGCGCGCCTGCCGCCGCTAAGACGATGAGTTGCCACGCTGCAAACTCATTGAGGCCTTCCGCGAATATGAGCATGTAATTCACTGATGAATACTCTTTGCCGAACGAATCTGTTGCTTTGAACTTCATCTTGAACGAGCCTGACCTGCCGGCCCCTATATCGCTCAGATATACATTTATCACTCCCGAGCTCGACGGATCCACATATAATTTGTCTGTTGTTGGCTTGAGGAATCCTAGTGCAAACGACTGGTCTGAGCTGACAGTTGATATGCTGAAATCATAATTCATTCCGGTATCTTTCGGGTTCCACATGGTCACAGTGAATATCGGCCTGTTCTTGTCGCCAACAGCGCTTCTTGCTTCCAGCGGCGTGACAGTCAGCCTCGGCTCGCAGTTGATAAAGAATTTTTCCGACGACGTATTCAATGCAGATCCGTCCCTGGTTCCCATTGTTACGGTCAGGTTGAAGTAAGAATTGCATGCAAGCCCGGCTGAACTGTAGGAGCCCCTGAACCCTGAGTCTGCTGAACTATAATCTAAGACAGAGTAGGTTTTCAATGCACCAAATTCATCTGTTATCCTGTATTCCGCGATGCAGTTAGACGCAGTGCAGTCTGTCCATTTCTTTTTGGAGTATATCTTGCCTGTGCCGACGAAGTTTACCGGCATCGACAGCGTGTAGTTTGGATAGCCTGACAATGTTTTCGGTACGATACCACTGTCTACGTCCGGGAACGTGATATTAATGACCATGAACGCCGAAGACGGAGAATTGAGCACGCCGTATGCGAAGGCAGTCGAATTTACAAGCCCTGCCGGAAGGTAGATTGCTGTTATATTCACTGCTGCCGGACATGATGTTGCAGGAGAATATTGCCTGCGTGTTTTCTCCCTTGATAACTGAAGGATTTGAAAATGTGATTGATGGCACCATGTAGAACGAATCGCACGTGATGTCAACAGCTATGTACTTTATCGGTTCTGTATAACCTTTTGTGTTTGTCGAATAATATTGGATAGTTGTCGTTCCGCATTTTTTAACCGTGAAAGGACTTGTATACTGAACAAAACCAGAACCTGTTGAATAATATGTTTTGTCGCATTTGCTTGACGGCTTGCACGACAATGTTACATTTGTTTCGTCCTTATATTTGCTGCTGCAGTACCCACCGTTGCAGTACGGGTCTGTCGATACATCGTTGGCTGTTTTGCTGACTGTAAGCTGTCCGTTAGAGGAACCAGGACATCCTGTTCCTGTGGTGCCTGAGACTGCCATATCGTAAAATCCTTCGTTATCATTTGACCTGACTGTATATCTGTAAACATAGTTGTTGCCGCTGTTCGACACGTAAGCTGCCTGCCTTACTGTTGTCTGGCCTGTTTCTTTCACAGTCACTGTAGGATTTCCTGTAAGAACAGCAGAGCTTCTGAACGTTATTGTCACGTCCTCGTTCCACGCAGGATTAGGATTGGCAGCTATGTTGGAGAACGTGAGAGTAGGACACGCCACTGTACAAAGAGGATAGGCGTCTCCCCAGTTTGACACGGCATTCTTATCATCGGTTGCCTGGCAAGTTGATGCTATTCCAGTGCCTGGCTGCGCGTTGGACGGTATTGTATACGTTGCTGTAAATGACTGTGAAGCAGCGTTCCACGCAATTGAAGTGCCGTTTATGTAATCCCAGCTTCTTGTGTCGAAGCAGTTGCCTACTGCACACGTACCGAGCCATGCTTTTGTCGACAATGTAGACGATTGCTGGTCTGGGTCGGTTGCAGCGCAGCCAATGGTTATTGCCTGTCCTGGATTGCATTCTCCTGACAGTTTTGCTACAGGCTGCACAACAGGCGGGTCATTCGGTATTGTTATACTTACAACAACTGTATCAGGTGCCTTATTCCCATTTGTGTTGCTGACTTCGATTAGGTAAGTATATGTGCCGACTGGCAAACCGTCTACTGAGTAAGTTATAGGTACACCGGATGTCCATGACGCAGGACCTACAACAATTGCATTATCTTTCTTTATGGTGTACTTGTCAGGAGTGCCGCCGTTGCTGTTAGGAATCCATGATATTGAATT
>JACPVU010000073.1 GCA_016191585.1 archaeon | reverse complement strand
TGGATTCTCACAAGACAAGAGATGGTTCGGCTGGAAAATAGAACAAAGAAGGGAAGACAGGATAGAAACAGCTGTAAATTGTTCAAATGTCCTGCACAATTTATTCAACTTCTATAGAGGTTAATTCTGTCCCACAGCCGCTCGGACGGGTGCAACATAACAGCATCGATAAATATGCAGAAAAATAATGTAATATTCAACGGAACAGGAGTGGTCAGGGTAAACAGCTCAGCGATATTTAATTACACTGTACTGGAGGCTATAAACTCGTGCAATGTCGTATTCAGAATATTGTGAGCATTGTGATTGAATTGTAATGTAGGAATAAACATTATCAAAAAAAGTAATGAGTGTTATTTAAATAAGTAACGATAAAATAGGATGATATAATGATACCTAGCGAAACTATGAAGATACTGAACGTCTGGAACAAAAACATATTTGGGGAGCTTAGCATATCAGAGATAATGCGCCGCACAGGCAAGAAAACAAAGCCGTGGGTATTTAACGGCCTAAAAAAACTTTCAAAGGCAAATCTTATAATACAGAAGCGTAAAGGCAATATCAACTTGTACGCGCTTGATATCAGAAATCCCCTGCTTATACAAACACTCCAGTTTATAGAAGCACAAAAAGCCTACAATTTTTCCAAGCTTGACATCATGCGGGAAACGATAGATAAAGTCCCGGTCAATTGTTACTGCCTTGTTGTCTTCGGCTCTTACGCAGAAGGAAAACAGACCAAAGAATCCGATCTTGATGTATGCTTCCTTATAGAAGACGAAACCGTCAGGAAAAAAATAAAGCCCTATTTCAACGACATAAAACTTTCAAGCACGGTCGATATCGACGAGCATTATATAACTTTCAGCGATTTTGTCAGGATGCTTCTCCGGGAAGAGGAAAACCTTGGGAAGCAAGTATTCAGGAACCATAGGATTTTTTTCTGCTCAGATATTTATTATAAGCTAATAATGGAGGCTTACAAAAATGGCTTCAGACCGTAGCTTGCTTTACATACAGAGGGCAAAAAGCGAGCTTGACCTAGCAAAGGCAATCTTCAAACTTTCGGTAAACAACAAAATGAAGGCAGAACTGGAGCTGAAAGAGGATTCGACATTTTTCAGCAACGTTATCTGCAATTCATATTATTGCATATTCTACTCGGCGAAGGCGCTGCTCCAGTCAAAAAATATAAGAACCAAACCACCAGAAGAGCACAAAAAAACGCTGGAAGAATTCAGGAAACTGGTTATATCAGGGGAAATATACCGTGATTTGCTGAAAATATACGAGTCTGCCATAGTAAGGGCAGATGATCTGCTTGGAATCTTCAGAAGAGAAAAAAGAAAAAGAGGAAAATTTACTTACCAGAAGCTGCCCCAAGCAAACCTAAAACCTGCAAAAGAAAGCGCGGATAATGCAGAAAAATTCTACAGAAATATAAACATGATTTTGGAGAACAGGTGAAAAAATGAACGTCATAATATCAAAAAACCAGATAAGGCTTAGTGGTGTTGATATTAAAAAGGAAGGAGGGTGCCGCAATAATCCTGGCATAGGCGCCTCCAGAATTGCTGGTAATTTTGCTGTAGTGCATGAACAACGTATACGTTTTAAAGTGTAATATTATACTTATAAAAATATAATAGATGGGACGAGAAAGATGCTTGCGAAAAACGAGAAGAAAGGCTACGCAGAAGGCAGGCAAGGAAGACTTTGGCGCTATAATCGGGAAAGCGATGGAGTCCTGCGATAAAGAAGAGCATGAAATATCTGTATTGGCAAGTTTGAGGTAATTCAATATGGCAAAACAAAAAATGAGCAACAGAAATTATTCAAGGGCAAATATGCAGCCGTTTTTTAATTCGAATATTCTCCCTTTCAGGTCTTCTGGCTTGAACTTGAGCACTAATGAAAATGACTTGATGAGCAAAACGGCGTCTGATTGCGGCAGTTTCAGTATAACAACAGAAAAGACATTTTCTTTCGGATACAATGACCTGTTGGTGAAATCTGAATCGTTTGTGACAAGCACTCTTTTCTGCAGCCGCGATATTTCTGCAACCTTGCCGTTAGTTATGCCTCTTACCTGCACAGCGTCAAAAGAATTTTTCTTAAGAAACTTAAGAAGTTCTATTCTCACATTTTCATCCAGAAGAAACTTAGGCCCTGATGGAGACATTATTACCACTCGTAATGTTTGCGGCGTAGGAAAGTGCAGCCCTTATATGCTCTTTTTTGAGAGAAGGAAAACTATCCAAAACCTCTTTCATACTCCGGGTTTCGAGCAATTCCAGGATTTGCCATACCATTATTCTGGTATCCTTAAACGTCGGTTTACCGTGGCAAATATCGGAATCAATTACAATATAATCACTGACTTCGATTCTCATGATCTTATTTGTCCAGAGAAAATATTTAAGTTCGACATATCTGAGGCATTGGCATGATAAGAATAACAAAAAATGATTATCAGTAAAAATAATGAGGATTATTCAGATAAGTAACAAAGAAGGTGAAAAGAAGATGCAGCGCAATGGAGGGTTTTATCCAAGAAGCCTCACCAATTCTTCTGTAAAGATACTGACCCTCGGCTGCTTCTTTAATGCCTTGTCATTAGACCAGAGCGGACAATCAAGCTTCATGGCCAGCGCAAAGAAGTCTATGTCGTCCTTGTCCGGACAAATCCTTATTGCCCTTGACAGAAACCGCATGTATTCTTCTGTTCCGGCAAACTGCATAGTGGCATTGAGCAGATTCGAAATGAATGAGAACTGCCCTTCAGAAAGCGAAAATGATTCCAAGATATCCTGCTTGCGCAGAATTATGTATTCAATCTTAGCCTCCCGTATTCCTCACGGGAAATTTTTATCTGCTTTAGAATCTCAAGCAACATCCCTCTTCCAAGCTCTTCATTTCCGTGGACAGGAACGACAGTCTTTCTGCCGTCAGGATGCACATAACGGATATGGCTGCCTACCTGATGAATTTTTTGGAATCCAAGGTTTTCAAGAATCTTGCACATCTTTTTTCCGGAAACAAGAACCAGTTTCATTCATTCACTTCTATTTGCTGGATGCCGATAAACTTGAGCGACTCGACTTCTTCCGCCTCAAGGCAGACTTGTATGGCTTCCCTGACCCTCTCCAGAACTTCCTGAATGGTCTTGCCTTGCGTGTAACACCCCTGAATATCCGGGACTTTAGCTATATAAATTCCATCTTCGTCCTGCTCGATCAAAACTGTGAATTGCATAGTAATACCTCTTCATGTGATTATTTAACTTTGTCAATATCCGCTACTAGCAACATTTACACTAATCCTTGCTTCTTGAGTTCCTTGAACCTGCCTTTCTTGAGTTTCCTGCCCAATTCAACAAGCTCTTTATCGCCAAGCCGCTTCGCGCCTTTCATGGTTTCATCAACGAGCCAAACTGGCGATATCAGTTCCAGATCAGTTGACAGCAGCAATTCCCTTGTCTTTGAATCTCTGAGAAATGCAGAAATAAAGATATTGGCGTCCAAGACAATTCTCACTTATACCATCCCGGAGCGTTTAGCTATGCCTGCCTTGATTTTGCTGCCTATTTTCTCTACGTCAGCGTCTGTGAGCTTGCTGTTTTCTAGCATTTTATCCAGGTCTTTCAGGACTTTCATACGCCTTAATTTTTCTGATAACATCTGCCTCATTGCCTCGGACCAGTTCACGTCTGAGAATGAATCCATTTCCTCTTTGACGGATGCAGGGACGGATATAGTTATATTCACATTCTTCATACAACCACCTCATATATTTAATGAATATAATGAATATAATATATTTAACATATTTAAAGATTTTGCTCTGCCGGATAAAGAGGCAAAAAATGAACACATGATATCAAAAAACCAGATAAGGCTTAGTGGTATTGATATTAAAAAGGAAGGAGGGTGCCGCAATAGGCTTGACTAGTGCCATGAAAATTACCGGTGATTTTGCCGTAATGCATGGACAACGTATATGTTTTAAAGTGTAATATTATACTTATAAAGATATAATAGATGGGACGAGAAAGATGCTTGCAAAAAATGAGCTACTCGAAAAACAAGGTTGAATGGTGCCTGAGAAAGGCTGAAAGGGAGTTGAAGGACAATGGAAAACACAAAGGGCTGGCCAGTATTTCATGACACCCTTCAGTCTGGAACACAATCAGACATTTTCAAGCGCCAATTCCCTGTCTTTTTCATTGAAAGTTATAAGGAATTTATTGAATATCCCGCTTCTTCCGATAAGATTGAAGGATGTTCCAAGTTCGCTGGAGAAAGCGACTTTACACCGGATTTCGTTTCCGGCGATGATTATTGCAGCGTCATGAATGTAACCGATGAGCTTTGCAGACGCACCCTGAAAAATCCGTTTTTCTCAGGATTCGATGTCAAAACCGAGGAGCCTTCCGATTTCGCTATTAAAGATAGAAACAGAGGCACCGGAGTCGACAAGAGCGGACGTATTGATTCTGTTTCCCTTGTTGACAACAGTCACGGGGATTATTGGAAAATAGGAATTGCGAAAGGACTGATAAGGAAACCTCATAGAATGCTCATCTCTTCGTCCTTATACGGCACTTTCATGAGCATTACCGTACTGCGGTCAATGCCTTTCTTCTTAAGAGAAGATTCCACCTCTGAAACAGAATCCCCGGATACAACTATACCCTTGCCCGTAACAGCGACCCACTTGCCACTATACTTTTCCACGTCATCTGGATGTGAAGACAACCATTCAAGTTCTTGCATAACAATCAAGCACGATCTTGTCTTCAAAAATATAAAAAGCCGCGCAATGAGGTTAGGGAGTTATTTTTATGAAAGATCGCAGAACTGAACAAGATCAATGAAAAACACATACACGCCATTTACCAGTCCAGGGCGGATCTGAAAAGCAACATAGCAAACGGGGACAAGGTGGTATTGAACGCCCTGAAAGGCATTGTCGTATTCGGCGAGGATTTGCTGGTGGAGCTGGTTATATCGAGGCTGTAAGTATAATGCCCAAATAATTGGTGAAAAAATGAACAGATACGCGTAAAGACTGTAAAAGAGTTGAATGAAGACAAAAACAGCATATTTATACCTAAAGTTTACATATATAAACTAAAAGTTTGTATGGTCAGCGGTGGTTCAATGCGGGATATGACAAATAACGAGATGCTTATCGTACTAAAAATGTTCAAAACACCTGAGAGGGAGTTCAATGCCAATAGCATTTCCAGGGAAAGCGGGCTCACTTCGATGGGCGCATTGAAGATATTGAAAAGGCTTGAAAAAGACGGCATCCTAAGCCCGAAAACAAACACATACACGCCATTTACCAGTCCAGGGCGGATCTGAAAAGCAACATAGCAAACGGGGACAAGGTGGTATTGAACGCCCTGAAAGGCATTGTCGTATTCGGCGAGGATTTGCTGGTAGAGCTGATAAAATGAGCTACTCGAAAAACAAGGTTGAATGGTGCCTGAGAAAGGCTGAAAAGGAGTTGAAGGAAGGCGGAAAACACAAAGGGCTGGCCAGAATTTCTCCGGACATCAAGAAAGCCAGAGAGCACATAGCCAAATCAGAGCATAACCTGAAGCTGATGGTTAGCCTCAAAGACACGGAGTTCTCAGACTGGTGCAGTTCTGCCGCGTTCTATGCAATGTATCATTCCCTGCTGGCAATACTTGCAAAATTTGGCTACGAATCTGGAAACCAGGAATGCACATTTGCACTGATAGGGAGCATGATAGAGGACAAAACAATAGAGTTTGACAAAGCCCTGCTGCATAGCATAGCAAAGATCGACCCAACGAAACAGATGGAAAAGGAATCAATCACTGAAATAAGGGAACAATACCAGTACGGAACTAAACTTTCGATCAGGGACGAGACTTACGATGAACTGGCGAATGCCGCAAAAAGAATTTTAGGAGAATCCAAAAAGATACTGGAAGAGTAAACCATACCAAATGAAAAGCATCAGCAGGATGAAACAATGAGGCAATTAATTCAACACAACAGCGACGGTATCAATAAAAGTAATGAAAGTTATTAAAATAAGTAATGATAAAGAGGCAAAAAAATGAACATCAGCATGAGGACAGTTTTAATGGCGGCACTGGTTGTTGTATTCTTAGGATTCTTTTCTAATGTGGCGAGCGCGGCTGTCCCATGTTCGTATTATGATAACCAAGCAGCCTGTGAGACAGGCAACCCTTGCTGTCTATGGAATGACCAGGCCATTGAGTGTACAGCAAAAACATCACAATGCCGCGCATCAGCAGGAACATGCGATGTAGCAGAAAGCTGTGATGGAACAAATCCGTATTGCCCGACGGACGCAGGTCAGGGAACGTCGTATACATGCAGTTATGGTTCCTGGGGCGGAAGCAACGGAGTATGCACTGCGACTAGGACAAATACGTATTGCTCGGCAAGTGACAGGTCAACGTGCACAGGAACTACATGGCAAGAACAGCAGACTAGTGGAGCAGGCCTATGCAGCGGAACGTGCAGCAGTTGGTGCGGCGCTGATGGTACGTGCAATAAAGCGGACGCAGGAACACAAGCAATAGGATGCAACAACACAATGTATTCATGTGGCGGAGCCAATAGCCTCACCATTTATAGCGCCGCGTGCGGCATGGGTGCAGGCGGAAGCGGAAGCGGATCCTGCGATTCCCAGTATACCATAGTGACAACGTGCGGCGGTTCTGACACATGCACAGACACAGGAACGAGCAACGGCGGCGGAAGCTGCTCCGCGACGAAATATTACTGTTCTGCTGGATATGGAACATGCCAGTCAAGTTCATCAAGCGGAACAGACACTTGTACTGCAACAGGCAATCCGTCTGCGGTGACGTATTACTACTGCAGCGGCGGGAACACGTGCTTGTCGTCGTCTACATCGAGAAGCGACGGATGTTCTGACACAGGAAGCTCAGACGGCGGCGGCACCTGCGGCGCTGACGACTGGTCCTGTACTTCGGGATCGTTGTCAGACGGCTACACAAGCGGAACAGACACATGCGGCGGGACTGTTGACAACCCTTCTGTGACATATTATTCCTGCAGTGGCGGAAATGCATGCGTTGTCAACGGGACAACTTACCGGTCAGACTTCTGCATCAAGTCAGAGACCTGCCTTGCAAAGGATTACTTCTGCGGCTTTACTCCGGGCCAGATGATGTCGTACGCAACTTTAGGATTGGACGAATGCGGCGGAGTCGGAAGTCCTAACGCATGCCAGAAGACGTTATACCATTGTACAGCTAGCGATGGATCAGTAAACGACACTTGTGCGTTGTCAGGTACAACAAATATCGCATCAGGAAACGTATGCACTGGCTCAGGAACAGAGACAGCAGGATCGTCAACGTATTACTGCGGGCTGTCCGGATACAACGGTTGCGGCGGAGGACTCTGCCAGAAGAAGCAGGATTATCTCGCATGCAGCGGGTCAAACACGTGCACTGTTGACGTCGGCGACAACTTTGCAAATGTAGCAGCATACAAAGTATGCAGCGGCGGATCAGAAGTAGACGGAACAAGCGTGGCGTGCGATTCAAGCTATGATTACTACGCATCAGCAAATGCATGCACATACGAAACAAGGTACGCAGAATGCAACGGCGCAGGATCATGCGACACAAGCGCAGCAACATACTACCAAACCGGAGGAAACACCAATGTCCCGAACCTCAACGTAGCAATAACGCAAAACGGCGGAGCAAGCACGCCATACACCACGCCATCAGCAAGCTATTATTGCGGGACAGCAACAAGCTGCACAGACGGGACATGCACAGGAACAACATACTACAGGGCATGCGCCGGAACAGGATCGTGCAGAACAGACAACACAGGAGCAGGATCAGCAAACAACATCTACGCATCAGCAGGATACACGCTAACAGGAGCATGTGGAACAACAGGAACAACACTATGCGGATACTCAGGATATAATAAGTGCAGCAATCAGACTCCAGGAAGAGACCAATATCGGTGCGATGCGAGTCAAAACTGCGCATCAGATGTAGGAGATTCATACGATGGAACGCCGTGCAGCGAAAACTGCGACAGCTACTGCTCAAGCGGGACGTGCGCAAACAGCTCGCCGAACACTGACCCGTACAACATATGCAGCAGCGGTTATACTTGCAGCGGCGAGGCAATTATTAATTCAGACGTATGCGGCACAGGGACGAGCTGCGGATACTCGACAGGAACAACGTGCGGCAACAACTGCGACAGCAAGTGCGTCACAGGCCAGGGAACGTGCTACGACACAGCAAACGGAGCAGACCCTTACAGCATTTGTACTGATGGAGTATGCACAACAGGAAACTGCGGAAGCGGAACAGCATGCGAATATACAGCAGCAGACGTCAATGACGGATGTACAGGAGCATACACGTGCGGCGGAGAAACAATAAACACAAACACATGCAACGGAGCAGGAAGCTGCGCAGACAGGACAACAGGCACGACTTGCGGCAACAACTGCGACAGCAAGTGCGTCACAGGCCAGGGAACGTGCTACGACACAGC
>JACPVU010000072.1 GCA_016191585.1 archaeon | reverse complement strand
TCGTCAGCTTTATCAATTATCGCTACACTACCTATTGGGAAGGTTACATTTCTCATGCGTTCACCAAATACATGAGTTTTAACCTTCTCTTATACTCATCTAAGTGGCGAAGTCAGGTTAGAAGAACGCCTATGCCGCCGAGTTCTTTGAACTGCTGGCCTTCCCTTGTATCAGAAGAAACGACAATGAGCCTGCTGCCGTAGTTATCGACTTCTTCCTCAAAAAATTCATAGGCATCGCGGTCGCCAATCTTCAGGTTTATGTCTTCTGTAATTATGACCGTATCAACAGATCCTTTTTCAAGAAGCTCTATTGTTTTATCTAACCCGTAAGCAGCAATGCCGTGTGGCTTTTGTAATTCCTGGAAGAATCTCTGCAGAATCTTCTTCTCCTTCATTATACCAGCTTCTTTCAGCAGGTCGCCACTACGTTCCAGGGTCTCGTGCAGACCATATTCGCCTGTGTAGCTTGTATCGACTGTACCAAGAAGTTTCTTTGTTACGTGCTCGTGAAGAAGTTCTTCCTTGAGAAGATATTCTTTTATCGGGCCTGAACCACTGACTATTATTCCTAATACTTCCGGATGCTCTGAGAATATCTTGTTCGCGGCTTCTGCAATCTTCTTGAACCAGTCATTCAGAAGACCTTCACGCACACGGCTGAAACGTGCACTGCTTTGGCCTCCAGCACGCGTTTTTCCCGGGACTATAGATTCAAAATGAACAATCGACTCAATCTTCTTGCCTGTAACCAATGCGATGTCCGCCTCGCTCTTGTCCATGCAAATTATTCCGTAGATCTCCCTTTCTTCGACCATGTCTTTCAGCGGATCGAGAACGAATTTCTGGTCGCACCAGTACATCTTGACCTTTATCTCTTCTGGCGGCTCATCAACCACCCATGTCTGTATGTCTGTACCGCCTTCTTTCTCGGAGATGTTGCCGCAGAATATGGCGATGCCTTTTTCAGGAGTCTTCTTGTACATCTGCAGCTGGCGGATTATCTTGTCAAGCGAAGCAGTTACGTTCTTGCGGACCTGCTTTGATTTTATGTTATCAGCAGTGGAACCCTCGCCGCGGAGCTGGTTTATGACGTCGCCCAGGTTTGCGCCGGACGGTATGTATACAGATACAAGTTCTGTATGGCGGCCTTTTATCCTGTCAAGCTGGCGCACGAGTTTTTTCAACGCGAGATTAGACATATTAATCACTCACAAAAGAAAGTATTGCTACAAATTAAAAAATACAGACATTGTTATCTAAGAATAATTATGACGGGCTGTATTTATAAGATAATGAACCGGACAGGCGAATTGACAGTTAGACGTACCCAAGGGTTACAATATTCAGGAGGCTTCTGGACCAGGAACCTAATTCATAGGGCATTGTGAAGAACAGAATAATAAATATTATGACAAGCAACGAAAGAACAATCAGGAACTTTCTTTTCAGGGACATTTTCTTACCTATGATTATTTGTGCATTATGTATTTATAATGAAACCAGTAAATAATCCGGACATATTAAGCTTAAGCTGGTTTCATGTATAGTTCACAAGGGAATAGTATCTTTCTGCTTCCTTGTAGAACTATAAAATCTGTTTTAATCGATCCATATGTCTATCGTTTTTGGCGTTATCCCCAGTTCTTTGAATACATCCCTGATTTCCTTGTAATTTTCTATCGGTACTGAAAAGCTTCCGCTTCCGTGCCTTATACCGTCCGGCGAAACAGCGCCGTTATATACTTTCTTTCCTATCTTATACCCGAAAAGCTTCCTGTGGAGATTAACTCTTTTTTTCGATTCTTTCACATTGGAGTAAGAAAAAATCACGAAATGCCTCAATTTTTCCGGGGTTGACTTATATTTTCCATAGAGTACTATTCCATCTGAAATAATGCTTCTTTTAAGGCCTGACCATTCATCTTTTTCGATATCCCCGGTTATTACGGAGATTGTATTCTTTACACCCTTTAGATTCCATGCTTTACATGTCTGGGAACTGTAGAAGCCTTTGACTATGCTGTTTATCTGGGTTTTTTTTGTTGACGTCGTATCGACAAATATATCTATATCGCTTTCTTTATCGCTGCCGCCGCGGCCCACAGAACCAAAAAGTATGACAGAACGTATATTCTCAGTATTCTCTACCAGATATGAGCAGAATGAAATTGCATAGGCTATTTTGCTGTCCATCAGAGATCACCTATAACATCCTTTAGTTTGTTATAAAGTTCTACCATTTCTTCACAGTCGCTGTAGGATTTCCGCTTGCCGTAACAAAGATAGTTTCTTCTCTCTTCTATGCCTTTCATCAGGCCCAGTATCTTTGACTTACTAGGAAAATCTATTTTCAGGGCAGAGTCAAAGGCTTTCGAGCTCTTGAATAACCTGTGATCAAAGTTCACAGACAGGGGCACGAGCCTCATTTTTATAAGATATATCGACAGCATCTCTATGCATGCCTGGGATATGTTGTAGCCAAGATTTCTCTGGTTTTCCTCAAGGCCTTCGTCTATGCACCTTCTTATGTTTCTTTCATGCTCTTCCAGAGCTTTTTTGTGCTCTTCTATTCTCATTTATGATCACCTGTACAAATGAACAATAATTATGTAATATTGTAACAAAAGTATTTAAATCTATGTACAAGTGAACATAAAATATGTAATAATGTAACAAGAATATACAGGTATGAACTTTGGTAGCATAAGTACACCCCATCCTATTAAAACAAAACCATGAACCCACAATCTTTATTATACGGCAATCACAAATACTCATAGAGAATTATGAAACATCTGAATATACTGATTATTGCAACTATTTTGCTGGCTTTCTTTTCATATTCCTATGCAGGCATTGCTGATACAGATGGCGACTTGACTAATAAAGCCAACGTCCTCTCGGTTGTTTTCAGCCTGGAAGAGACAAAGGCAAAGATTATTGACCTACAATCAAAGTCAAAGGCACTTGTCGATTTTTACACTAATATAAAAGACGATGCAAACAGGGCAAAGTACCAGGCAATTTACGACAACCTCGCCAGCGCGATAAAAGACATAGACAGCATAAAGGCGAAGATCAGGAACAACAAAGACAACTTTGATGCGATAAAGGACGAAATAAAACAGGACATTGAGGATTTGAAGAAGAAACTCTTGGGTGCAAATACATCGGACTCACCGTCACCTTCAGTAGTTGACGATGATGGCGCAGCTGAATTTACAATTGACACGCCAGACCCCGTAATAAACGGCGGGGTGGTCACGATCAGGGCCACTGCATCGTCCGGCAACGGGATTTATGCGATATACATCTATGAAGGGCCTGCGTACGGGCAAAACCCACCCCTCGTGCAGACTTGTTATTTGTCTTCGTGCTCTTACACGACAGGCCTGAATCAAGGCGATTACGTTTACTACGCAACAGCAAAAGACAATAGCGGCAATGAAAAGAGATCTGAAGACAAGAGGTTCACTATCGGGTCCACGGCAACAACTACAATAGATCTTGCTACAAACAAAAAAGAGTATACAGTAGGCGAATCAATAAAACTTACGGGTGACAGCCAAACTAATTCAATAACAGGCAACCTTGTTGCAAAAGCAGTGAAAAATAATCCCGTTACAGGATACGCTACTGGTCAGAGCGTATCGGTCACAGGAACACTGGAAGTCTTGCACTATGACGATTTTGCTTCAGGCACATCAAGAAATGAATATTATATAAACACGGGAACAGAAAGACTGAAAATTGAACAACCTTCTGATATGCCACAGCTGTTATCAGGCTCAACAGTAAAAATACAGGGATCAAGAATTGGAAAGACAGTATCAGCAGCAACAACCGGTAATATACAAGTCATTCAAAGCGTTACTCCTGGCGTTTCTGGAGAGCAGAAGGTTCTTGTTATTTTAGCAGAATTTGAAGGTGAATCCATACCCTTCGATAAAAATAAGGCCAGAGATATTGTATTCAATAGAGTGAATGAATTTTATAAGAGAAATTCTTATGGGAAAATTTCTTTGTCAGGCGATGTTATCGGGCCTATTGTTGTAAAAAGTGGTAAAACAGACGATTTCTACAAGTTTACTATTGACGCATTGGAAGAGGCAAGCAGGCAGGTAAATCTGCATGATTACCAGAGAATAATTATTGGCTCTAATTTTTGCTGTTTCGCCTTTGTTAATGAATTATATCTCCCAACACCGCAAGGCACAATACGTGCTTCTGTGGCATGGACCGGTCAAATGAATTATGATGGAGCAATTGGCATTGTTGCCCATGAGATGGGGCATGAATTTGGATTATTTCATGCAAACAGACTTGCCTCCTGTGACTTAAAGAACACAGATGCAAATGCATGTAATTCTTTTGAGTATGGCGATTATTTTGATAAAATGGGCTCCAGAAGTTCAGAATATTTCAATGCTCCTCACAGGGAAATTCTTGGCTGGCTTTCAACGAATGACATTATTACATCACCAAACGGCGCCTATACCATAAGCCCGCTTGAAATCAGTTCTAATAGTCCTAAAGCTGTGAAAATACCTGTAGAAGGCAAAGAATACTACTACTATTTGGAATACAGAAAAGATCTGTCAGGGGTTTTGATACATGCTGCGCCCATATATTTAGCTGGAAATGGCGGTGGCGGAGATACGCATCTCGTACCTGTTGATAACGCTTACGCCGCAGAAAACGACTATGTACTTAAAGAGGGCAAGGAATTCTCAGACAAAAATGACATACAGATAGGCGTTTCGAGCATAAACTCCGATTCAGCTCTTGTGGAAATTAACCACAACACAAAAGATGCCCCGGATCTAGTTGTTGATATGAGTACGGCATATTATAATAGAAACATCAATGTTGATGTCGGCGAAGACATAACTGTTAATCCTGTTGTATCCAACATCGGCTTAAAAGAATCGTCTTCATCCATTTTAAGGCTTTATTTATCTGACAAGTGCGAACAAGGCAAAAAGCCTTCTGTAATAACATTACTGAAGGAAGTTCCTGCAGGAGCTATAAAAAGCAGAGAATCGAAAAAATTCGATTTTACAATACCTATAGGTAATTATTTTACAGGATTCAGATATCTTGTTTCTGATATTGAATCACAGGATGATTACAATAAGCAAAATAATTTTGACTGCATACCATTGGTTGTTGATCCGACTAAAAAAAATCCATATGTAGTTTATGGAACGATAAGTGAAACTGCGCCACGTTATGTAAAACTCTATTTTGCTGTAGGAAGCGTACATGATTATGAAGGATTTGAATTATGGAGAGCTGATGGCTCAAACGTGCTTGATTCCGATTATCGACTGTTAAAATCCGTTGGAGTAACAGGAATAATAATTGATGACACCGTAAAAACTAGTTCAGATTACACATATAAAATACGCGGATTTAAGACTATCAATGACAATAAGATATACTCGGATTTTAGAAATTCTTATAGTATATATATAAGCCCAGTTATACCATCCTTTGTTTCTGACTTGGCAGAATACAAAATATTTACAGGAGACGGTCAGGATATTAAATTTATCAAGATAAAAATTATGGCAGTAGATGAAGATGTTGAAATAAAAGATATAACAGTGCATTTGCTTGCTAATAGTGGTTCTCTTCTTAATCTTAGGGTTTACGACGGCAATAATAAGATTGGAGAAATAGACACGAATATTTATAGTAGTCTTAAAGTTATTACATTGGACAAGCCTTTGATAATCAAAGCAAAGACATCCCATATAATTGACTTCGTGGCAGATATAGATCCCATGAATTATGGTACCGCAAAATTGGGTGTTATAAGCTTTAATACAGAATCCATACCAGCTTTGACTTATAATCTCCCTATTTATGGCTATTATATAAGATTCTTTAAACCAAATTTGAATTCTCCAGATAATCTCGTGGCAAGCCAAATAATTTTCTCTAAGCCAGTTATTGAAATTAAATGGAACAACCGCCCGTCTAATGGGGTTGGATATGAAGTATGGAGATCAATGGACCAAGAAGATAATTATCAGATTCTAGCAACAGTTTCTGCTGATAAGGAGATGGCAACAGATATTACAGTTGAACCTAATCATAGATATTACTATAGAGTCAGGGCTTTCAAAGGCAAATCTTACTCGGATTTTTCCAACCTAGCTAGTATTGATGTCCTGCCGGCATCTGCAATTAAAAATAACATAGGCGTTGGCCTAACAGGTTTTATAACCATGAAAATCCAGAAAGGCGCAGACGATAAATGGACAGATTACATGACAATATTGGATGATACGGCAACAAAAACAGCTAGGGTCATACCAGCTAATGGTGTGTTAGATTTAGATAAAATATGGAATCCTAATGATGTTAAGACAAATCAGGGAGGAAAGTACAGAGCATACGTATCCTTCACATCGGTTACTAATCAAAAAACAGAAGCAGTATACGAGTTTCAAGTGATCTAAGTCTGATAGAATAGCAAATAAGCACCAAAAATCATTTCGTTTCAATTC
>JACPVU010000071.1 GCA_016191585.1 archaeon | reverse complement strand
GAGTTAGACAAACACTTTGAAAGAGAAGGTGTAGGTCTGATACCAGACAACGGAAAATACTTGTAAATCCAAATTCTTTTCTTCTTTTCATTATTTAGTTTACTAGCTAGTTTTCTGGTGGCATAAAGTCGGTATCCTTTGACTCATCATATTCCTTTGATGTAAATTCGGCTTTGTAGTGATATCCATCAACAAGTGGTGCACGGATAAAATCAGAAGACTCTACGCCATTTACCAAAACTCTTGATTTTGTTTGGTCCATATCGCGTAACGGAAAATCCCAAATCCAAAGAAAGTGGCCTATCTCAAATGGGTATTCTGTTTCCCACTCTGCATAAATTGTACCGTCATTGGTAATTGTGTAAAGTGACTTTTGGCAGCCTTCCTCAAAACCAATGTTTGCTGGAATGTCGGCCTTGAGTCCATCAATATACAACTCTAATGTTGCAGATATCTTAAATGGCGTATCCCTGGTGTTTATGCAATTTTTTAGTGGGTCCGAAATGCTAAGCTGACTTTGTACTATACTACTTCCAACTCCAACAGATATTGCGATTCCTGCAGTTATTAGCAAAAACCTGAGTGTCTGTTTGCGTTTTGCAGGATACCCCATCCCAGGCCAAATCATTGGCTAAACTCACTTGGAATTACTTAAAGTCGTTTCTGTGTCAAGTTCTGTGACGACTTCAAGCATATCAAACTGGTCTTGATGATCTGCAAGGAAAAAGGTGATTTGATCCGAGTCGATTTCCACCCATTCTGATTCTCCCTTGTATGGGAGATAGTCTTCGACAAATATGTTCTCAGGGCCTGAAAGTCTAACCAAAACTCGCTCCTTTTTTACATCTGGAGAAAATGGTAGTTTTAGGACTTTGCCGCGTCTTTGGTCTTGGATGTTAATTGTGTATTTTTGGCCATTAAAGTCAACTATGCCTTTGAAATAACTTTCATGGATATCGAGCTGTTTTATTTTAAAACAAAGTACCATCTTGTCTGATAAGTATAGGGCAAGATATCATTTTTGTATAATAAATGAAAAAGGGAAAAGATTGTGGTTTTAGATTACTTGCCAGGGTCGTGTTGCAAAAGTAATCACATAGCCAACTGCAATAATTATTGATTGGTATGCAATGTTGGTATATGGAATTGGCTTGAGAATTGGCTCACCTTCAACAACAACTGTTGCTCCTGGGCCAAGGCCTGGACCAACATGCTCAACGTTAAGCTGAGTGTGGACATGGTAAACACCGGGCTCAAGTGCTTTTGCAGAAATAGAATATTGTACTACTCCGTTTCCTGGAAGCTCAAAGACGTTTCCAGGTGGATCTCTTGCCAAGATTTCCCATCTGTTACCGGCATTTGTTGACTCTGAGAATATTGAAAGCCATGCTCTCATATCTCTTTCAACAAGGCTTACAAGAGTTCCTTGTAATGTTAGGGTCTCACCGGTTTGGAGTGATTGTCTGTTGAATGTCTCATCTTCGATTCTTACGAAACGACTCTGTAGTTGTGCTTGTACTCCGTGTGCTTCAGCAGTCTGAATCATCTGGGCAATATTTGGTCCAAATGTTCCTAGTGCCAAAACTACACCAAGTGCAACGACTAAGATTTTTTTATCGACCATAGTTATCCCGTTAATTATTCCGAGGCAATCAAGTGCGATATATGTTTTGCCGTATTGGGAGGAAGCGATCAGGTATGGATGATGATTAACATCAATGATAATCACTGGTACGGCTAATTTAGCAAGTGAAATTAATCAATAATAATATCATGTTTATTATAAATTTTTTATAATATTGGCCAGAATATATCGAAAAATCACATTGGAAATCAAGGAATTATAACCCTTACTTTATATTCGAAGAAAACATCAGTGAAGTCATGGCACAGATGCCGGCACTAATTCCAAAAGAAGTTGAGATCCAGAGACTAAAGAAGATCTGGCTCATCGTAATCGCAATGGGATCAACTGCTGCATCAGTGGAAGTCGACAATTTCGTCGATGGTTCACTACATCAAACTTCTATTAGAGATAGTGCATTCACACCAGCACATTGGTGGCTATACAGTCACTTTGTGGCTCTGCCACTGGGTTGGGGTTCAGTTGCTATCTATGATAGAAGAGTTCCAATTCTTAGAGGTCCAAACAACTCTATGAACACTGGCCTTAAGATGACCATTCTAGGTTATCTGGCAACAATGTTCACAATTGGAATCAATGAGATGTGGCACTTTTGGTTTGTAGAGGAAATCTTTGCAGTACCAAACCACTGGATGTTCAACATGGGTGTAGTCGTAGCATTTAT
>JACPVU010000070.1 GCA_016191585.1 archaeon | reverse complement strand
AAACTTTAATTTTATTCTATAATTGAATAAAATATAGGCATCTTGTTTGTATATATTAAATCTTGACTAATAAAATTAAAATAATAATTAATATTTTAGGTTTGGGAATAATCGCTGTTCTCCTTTTTTCTTTTATTAATATTCAACAAGCATCACCTGAACTGGATGCATATGGAAAATCAGACTATACCTTGACTCTAAAGGAAGTGTGGGGTATGAAGAGATGGACAAAGACATTCGAAAGACCCGGCAGTGATTATCCATTTGCAGTTCTGCAAACCTCTGAAGGCGGATATGTAGTTAGCGGGAGAACAAATAACGGTACGAAAGATTGCTATGGCGGGACCCCTGTGATTTTAACATTCCTTCTCAAGACAGACGCGGATGGAAACAAATTGTGGGAGAAGTTTCATTACGCTGGCAGAATAGTTTCAATCAAACAGACTTCTGACGGAGGGCTAGTGGCTACAGGATCAATAGCCGCCCCTGACACAGGGATTGATATTTACCTTGTAAAAACAGATGCAGAGGGGAATGTTGCGTGGGAGAAGAACTATGGGGAGAGTGATCCCGAGGAAGGATTTTCCGCCCAGCAGACATCCGATGGCGGATATATCGTTGCAGGCGGGACCGGCAGACACTTGGGAAATCAAGGAATTTACTTGCTTAAAGTCGACAGCAACGGAAACAAATTATGGAGCAAGATATTCGCCAAAGATTTGAAAACAGACGAGCAACCGCGTCTGGTCCAGCAGACTGCTGATGGAGGCTATATAGTTGTTGGGTGGAGGAAATCACAAGGAACACCGAGTGCAGACGAGAACGATAATGACAAATACATTGATGATGATGTCTACCTGTTAAAGACAGACGCGGACGGGAATAAAATCTTGGAGAAGACGATTGACGCGTTTGGGCAGCATGCGGACGACAAGGTGGTGGATGCCAAGCAAACCTCAGACGGCGGAATCATAATTGTTGGAGGATCGACACCTATTGTAAGATCAAATGGCGCATTACAAAGTTCGAGCCCGCATGCCTATTTGCTCAAGATTGATTCTGACGGGAACAATGCGTGGGCGAAGGACTTTGGCTTTGGTATTGGCCATTCTGTCCAGCAAAACTCTGGGGGCGGTTACATAATTACTGCAGAGGCAATGGACATGGTGGGTCCAAATTATCTGGTGAAAATAGGAACAGATAGTGATGGAAACAAATTGTGGGAGAAGCCAATTGACATATTTAATACATATCAGGGCCGGGATTACTTGGATGTGGTTAAGCAAACCTCTGACGGCGGGTATGTAGTCCTTGGAACTAGAGAATATGGCGACCTTATGGGTTATGCCGGCATGCTGGAGTCTGATACCCTGCTCATGAAGATAGACGAAACAGACAGACTAAGATTACCCGCTTATGAACAAGTGTCGCGTGAAACTAGGCTGTCTACAGCTACAGAAGTAGAGCAGTTGACAGTGACTGGGAAAGGATGGGCAAAGATGTTTGGAGGGAATTTAAGCAACAGAGGATACTCTGTGCAGCAGACTTCTGACGGCGGATACATACTTGCAGGGATGATAAACTATGGTGTGACAGCGCCGTCTGGATTGAACGAGACAACAATCTTAGGACAATATGATGTATACCTTGTTAAGACAGATGCAAATGGAAATAAAGTCTGGGAGAAGAGCTATGGAGGAAATAGGTTTGAAGGCGGGCTTTCAGTACAACAAACCTCTGACGGCGGGTATATAGTTCTTGGAATCAAGGAGGACCTTGCCTATCTGATAAAAACAGATGCATATGGAAACATGCTGTGGGATAAGGCACTTGGTGAAAATTATGGTGATATGGGTTTTTCACTCCTGCAGACTTCTGATAGTGGATATATAATTGTTGGGACGACACAAAGCCATGGTGCCACCCCGTGTAGCGTAAAAGAACCTGAAAAGGGTACATCGGCTGATGTCTATGTCATAAAGACGGATGCTGACGGCAACAAATTGTGGGAAAAGGCAATCGGGGGGCCACGTCTGGATGTGGGATATTCTGTGCAGCAGACTTCAGATGGGAATTACATCATAACTGGAATGACAACTTCATTCAGTGAGAGAGGAGTGGAGGATGTTTACCTACTTGAAATAGACACCAACGGCAACAAATTGTGGGAAAAGGCAATCGGGGGAAACAAGAGCGAAATAGGCTATTCAGTACAGCAAACTGATGACGGCGGCTACATAATTGTTGGGCAAACGGTTTATACACTTAAAGCAGGAGACGGAGGTTATGCTAGACAGTCGGATGTCTATCTGATAAAGACTGATGCAAATGGCAATATTATTTGGGAGAAGACATTCGGCGGGAATATGATGGATAGGGGATATTCAGTCCAGCAAACCTCAGACAGCGGATACATCATTACCGGAGACACAGACGGGTATCTCTACCTTTTCAAAACAGATGCAAACGGGAATAAAATCTGGGAGAAGGCATTCAAAAGAGACGAGACCAAGCCATTTACGGGACGGTCTGTCAAGCAGACTAGTGACGGTGGATACATAGTTGTTGCAAATACGTTTTATACGTCAACACCCGTCTATCAACCCATATACCTCATAAAGACGGATGCAAACGGGAATGTGTGAAAATTATCTACAAATATATTAATGCAATCTGGCTAACTATATTCGTACATTTTCTTTTTTGTCAAAATGATATATTTCTCCTTTTTCGTCCTTGGCATAACGCAAATCATTTTCGGAAAAATACCTGACAGCGTTGCCAAGGTAATCTATTGCATTGGATTTGACCTGTTCAAAATTGTCGACACTAAGCGTAAAGGGCGTGCCATCCTCGTTGTTCTCGATATCAAACCAGTATACTTTAAATTCCATTCTTATCACTTCCTTAGTTATGGTATGTTCTGGTATAACCCACATCTAAAGATGTGGGTTTCTGTGAACATGTCATACAGAATTCATCTCTTTCATCACACGACTTTAGTCGTGTGTTTTGAGATGAATTCTAGTATAACAAATACAGCAAACTCTTTAACTCTTTTATATATTCAGAATACTACTGCTTTTAAACAGCGGTATTCTGTATGCTCAAAGAACCTGATATTCTTTGGCACGTTGATTGTATAACAATCACACGTATCAAAAACTGCTGTTTTTAAACAGCGGTTTTTAATAGATTTCTCTAACATGATGGTAGCATGAACAAGCCGGAAAACATTTCGAAGCTTGCCATTGAAATTAAATCAAGCGGCGCGAAAAAAGTGCTCCTGCAGCTGCCAGAAGGACTAAAATTTGACGCTGCTGACATATTGAGTGAGCTAAAGAAACACGACATTGATGCAATCGTTTCAGGCGGCGCGACTTACGGCGCGTGCGACATAAAGGACAAGGAAGCAAAACAGGCTGGCTGCGACCTTCTCGTTCACGTGGGCCACAATAAATTCTACAAAGATTTCGACACAGAAGTTCCTGTGGTGTATTTTCCTTGGTCTGTTGATATGGACTTTGATAATGCAGATTTCTCAGTCATTGCGGAGAAAAGAATAGGACTTGTCACGAGCATACAGCATGCAGGTTCGCTGGGCAGCCTGAAAAAGATGCTTGAAGACAGCGGAAAGGAAGCCGTGATTGGCGGCCAGATACTTGGATGCTCATGTGCAGCGGCCGATAAGATCGATGAAAGGGTGGACGCATTTTTGTTCGCAGGCTCAGGCGATTTCAATTCGCTTGCGCTGAAAACAGAAAAACCCATCTATATACTAAACACAGAAAAAGAGATTGTAGAAAAACTGGACAAGACGCAGTTCGAGAAAAGAAGATACGCCAGCATTTTCAACGCGCAAAATGCAAAAACGTTTGCGGTTCTGTTATCGACAAAAAAAGGGCAGAAAAACCTGATGGGTAATGCCAACGATATTGTTGAATACCTCAAAAGAAGGGATAAAAAGGCTTTTATTATAGTAATGGATGACGTGACAGATAACGACCTCAAGGGTTTGAAGGTCGATGCATTTGTGAATACTGCATGCCCGAGACTCATGGATGATACCTGGAGCAAGCCATTTATAAATGCTAACGACATAGAAAAGGTATTCGAGGAATAAAAATGTCAGTTTTTTACAAAATAAACAGCTATATGTGTGATGTGTCAAATAAAAGATTCGGGGAGCTTATCTAACCTTACACTGATAAATCTGCTTAACGAAAATATCTGGAATCAGAAAGTGGATGCGTCTGCGTACAAGAAAGAGCATCCTTTTCTGTCGAAGCCAACCATTCTTGTAAGGGCAAAAAATCCGAAAAAAGCTGTTCTGGATGCGACAGACCAGATAATGGAAGACCTAAAGACTTTCCGCAAGCAGTTCCAGGCAGCGATAAAATGAGCTTAAGAAAACTTCTTTTATAGAATTTCTATGAAAAATCAATTAAGGGCTTTGACTGTAGATCATATGGGTTTTTGCAACGATATTTTTGCAGGATATTTGAAAGAATATGGAATAGATATCGTTGATTCTACTAAAGATGAAAGCAGAAGAGAATGTGTTCATAAGAATAATGCACATGTTCTTCTAAGGCTCAATAAATATGATATCATTGTTGTAAATACGGTAAACAGATACGGGAACACATATCCTTATGGTCCGGAAATCGCATCTGACGCTTGTTTTAATTCAAAACAAGACCACAAAACAGAACCTATTATAATAGCGTATTCGTTTCCCGCCAATGATGACGACAAAAAATACTGGAAAGATTTTCAGTACAAATATAATTTTATTGAATTGAATTTCAAAGATGAGGCAAAACCTTCTCCGAAAGACGTGATATTCTATATCCTGAATCGACACCTGAAGAAACAATAAAATATCGTTGTTTGAATTGTTTTTGCTGTTTTCTTAACTTTTTCTCTGTAATTTCTATTTATGTCATTCAAGAAAGAAGTACGCATCATTGCATGGGATGATTGCGCTTTCAGCTTTAATGCAAAATCAGTGCGCATTGTAGGTGCTGTTTTCCGCGGCGGCGAGTTCCTGGACGGCGTGCTTTCTGCGAAGATAAAAAAAGACGGGACAGACATTACGGAAAAAATAATAAATTCTATCAAGAAGTCGCGTCATCACGACCAGCTTTCAATAATAATGCTGAACGGCATAACGTTCGCGGGATTCAATATAGCCGACATAAAAAAACTAAGTAAAGCAACAAGGATGCCTGTTATAGCTGTTATGAGAAATAAGCCTGACATGAAAAAATTCATGAGTGCTATGAGAAGAGTTGACAATTACAGCAAGCGCACAAAACTCGTGAAGTCTGCCGGAAGGATTTATACTCACAAAAACATATTCTTTCAGAAATCCGGTATAACAACAGAAGAATGTGATGAAATACTGAAAAAAACCTGCGTAAGGTCAAAGATACCAGAACCCATAAGGGTTGCACATCTGATAGCGTCCGGGTTGAGCAGAAAACATGAGAATGGTTATGAGTCAAGGGGCGGAGCATGATGTACGAAAAAGAGATGAATATCGCGGAAAAATCGATAAAGAAATCGTGCTCTTTTCTGCTGAAAGAATTCAAGAAAAAAGAATTCACGACTGAAGCAAAAGGCGTAAAGGACATTGTTACGAGCGCCGACAAAGGCGCCGAAAAGATAATTGTTGACACGATAAAAAAGGATTTTCCTGACCATGCCATACTTGCCGAGGAAGGCGGGTCGTCGGGAGAATCGAATTATAAATGGATCATAGACCCGCTGGACGGAACGCATAATTTCTTTTTCGGCATACCTTACTGGGGTACGATGCTTGCATTAGAGCATAAAGGTCAGATAATGCTGTCTGTGATAGGTTTGCCGATTTTCAGGGAAATATGCACTGCACAAAAAGGGAAAGGCTCTTACGTGAACGGAAGAAGGATGCACGTTTCGTCAAGAACAGATACGTTCATGGTAACTTTCGGCGGGGTTTACGGCTATAATGACCCGGTCGTGGGAAAAAGCTTTGAAAAAGTTACAAATGCCTTTTATCATGACATGCGCATGTTCGGATCGATTGCCGTGACAGGACGCTTCCTTGCTGATGGTCGTACCGATGGTGTATACGGATTAAAGACAACTCCGTGGGATATGGCGCCGCCTTCCTTATTGATAGAAGAAGCAGGCGGCAAGGTTACCGATATAAAAGGCAGGAAATGCAATCACTACGCTGAAAGGTTTGTTGCTTCAAACGGGAAGATACATAGAAAAATGATTAGTGTCCTGAAGTAATAATTATAGATGATAAAAATGGAAAAATCCAAAAAAAAGAAGAGCCGCAGAAATGACATAATAGAGATAGTTCTTGCGCTTTTTGTTGCATGGGCAGCTTATCAGGGTATTGCGTTTGCCACTGGCACAAGCATGCCTCTTGTTGCTGTCATATCCAGCTCGATGGATCATAATGGTTTGGGGTTTGACAACTGGTGGACATCAAACAACGGCTTCTATGAAAATCTTGGGATAACAAAAGAAAATTTCATGTTGTTTCCGTACAAGAACGGACTGAGCAAGTACGACCTCATGGTCGTCGTAAAAGGCGAGCCAAAGGCCGGAGACGTAGTCATATATCAGGGATTCGGAAAAACTATAATACACAGGGTAGTAAGCGTGACGGATACAGGATACGTAACGAAAGGCGACAACAGCCGGACAAATAAAGTGGCTGACAACTACGGCAACCCAATACCAAAGAGCGCTTTCATCGGAAAAACGGTTGTTGCGCTTCCTGTCATAGGATTCCCGAGAACGCTTTTGTTTGATATTTTCGGGATATAAATATGAAATCTTGCATTTCGTTAAGTGTTATATTTTGTATCAAACAAACTAAGCTGCTGATCAGAATTTTTCTCTTTCTCTAATCTTTCGATTAATTCCGGTATTGATTTCGCATTTTTCTTCAGGATCAGATAAATCACATATTCTTTGATTTTTTCTACATGTCTGAACTTTTTGCCAAGTTTATCAAAATAGATGTTTAAGGCTTCTATGCATTTCTCAATATATGAAATCTCAGAATTAATGCTAACTCCTTTTAGGTGGGGTGAAAGATGCAGTGATTTTACATATTCTAACCTATCGACGTCGTCCACGACAGTCCCATATATATCTGCGTATGGATTTTTGTTTTCAGCGCTGGTTACAACAGCTGCGTAGATGAATTCTTTGACACCAAATTTCGGTTTGAAAAATTCGTCTGCTTCTTTTTTGATTATTTTAATTGTGTTACCGTCCAGAACAATGTCATCAACTGCTATTAACAAAGAATCTTTGAGAAAATCCGGATATAATGACAGTTCTTTCTCGGTTTTCTTTTTGTCTTTTATTTCGCCGTTTTTTCTGCTTACGTCTATAGAGAAATACCCGACATTTTCTATTGAATCTTTCAGATACTCGTATATCCTGAGTGTTGTATGTATGCCGCCGCATTCTATTCCCATAAGTCTTACAGGACCACTATAGTCTTCTGCTGTTCTGTAAACTGATTCAAGGAAACGCCCCATGATATTTTTGTCCCTGTACGCTTTGTGTGATATTTTCATCATATTTATCACTCCAGAAAGTGGATGCTGTCTATGAATCCGTCGGCATCCTTGTCGGTGCCTTTCACGACTTTTGCAATGACGTCTTTGTTGTTCATGTTTCCTTCCAAAACGTCTTTCGTATGACGCGTGAGCGCGATTACAGCTGCTATTGTCCCGCGGGATTTCTTGCCGCCTATAAATAGCATTTTCTTTTTTCTGTTGAATGGATTATCACATTTTACAACAACGCCGATAAAATCGTCGTCGTAAATTTTGTTGGATAGTGTTGATATTATTCGCCATGTTTTTGTGTCAAACTTAATCGGTAAAAATTCATTTATTTTTTCTGCCACGGTATTTATGCGTGGTCCTCCTATAATTATAATGTTATTTTTGAGGTCGTCTTCTTTTACTATCGTATCTATTTTGTAACACGGTACGTTCATTTCGTTTATCATGCTTCCCATGAAAATCGAGAAATCTGTCGTAAATGCACCGTCACGTGCTGAACCCTCGTATTTTCCATGTGGTCTGCCGTCACCAAAAATTATCGTCGCATTTAATTTACCGTCTTTTACAAATGGGTTGAACAGTTTTTCAGCGTCGGGATTTGATATTTTTGGTGCGTTATCTACTGTATTTGCATTTTCATACAGTTTTGTTGCGACAACAGGCGACGTCAGCTCGAACATCTTTGCCGTCATTCCGTACCTGCTCTCCGTGCCAGTGGAACGGATTATGCCTGCACCCTTCATTTTTCTCATGTGATAATATATCTTCTGCTCATGCTGCTTCAGGTTCTTTGCAATGTCCATGGCGCACATGGGCTGCTTTGACAATTCGTTTATTATCTTCACGGCCAGCATATTGCTGAATATAGCCAGGTGCTTTGGCTCGACAAGTAACAAATTATGCAGCTTCTGCTTTTCTCCCTCCTTTTCGACCAGAAATGTTTTCATAGTCTGTAGACACCCCAATTGAAAATGATGAATGATAAAAAAAGAAAGCAATCAGCATTTAATGATAATCAAGTTGCATACTGATACCATTCTAAACACCAACCGATGAATATAATAAAGAGAGAAGATACTTAAAGCTTTTTGATTTGCTTTTTAATATTAAAAAAATTTTCAAAGAAACCCTTTTAAATAAACCCGTAATTTTAGCAAGAACAGAACCGTTTTTTAGATTTTTTTTAAAGGTTCATTATAAGGTTTGGTCTTACATACTATACACTATAGAAAGTTAAGTTTTATTTGATTAGTCGTGGGATTTGGGGAAGTGGCTTGTATGTTGTCAAAACTACCAAGGTGCTGCGGGCATGAAATGAAGGTAAAAATGGACATGGGCAATTTTTTTGAAGTGTATTGTAATTACTGCAAGGACGTTGTGTATATCAAGAAATCGGAAATGCCAAAACCACAGATGATTGACGACTAATGCCTGTCCATATTTTACGAAACCGTATTTTTGCAGCATCATTCATGAACGTAGGTTATGACGGACCAATGAAAAATCAGTGATGCACGGCCTTCAACCTTATAAAGTTTATCCCTCAATAAGACGAGAACAGTTGATGAAAAATGAAAGGAAAGAAAAAAGTTAAAAAAATGAAATATACTAGCAAAAAGGCTGCTAGG
>JACPVU010000051.1 GCA_016191585.1 archaeon | reverse complement strand
GTATATACTTAGGATATACTAAGATGAAACGTATTAAACAGGAAGCTTCCAACGAACTCACCGTGAAAAATATCAAAGGATACTTTGAGAAAAACATCACGCGATTTGGCAACGGTGCCAAAATTGATGCTCCGAAGGAGCATTTAGGAAAGAAGGTGATTGTGATTGTTGTCGACTAACGAGAAGACAAAAGAAGAACTTCTGGAAGAGATTGCGCTTCTAAAGAAAAAATTCAAAGACTTGGAAGAAGAATTTGCAGAGCACAAAAAAGAGTGTGCGCTCATCAATAAAGGAACTCCTGCATTTGTGAAAGAAGACGTTGTGCACAATGCGCGCCGCAAACATGGCGCGCCAGTTGGTCATACTGGTTATTGGCGCAAGATTCCTGAACGCGTTGATTTCATCAAACCAATTAGCATTCTTGCATGCCCTTGTTGCGGCGGCATGCTGAGCGCCGTGCAAGAACTTCGTGAGCGGTATGTTGAAGACTTGCCTCAGATTTCTGCGCCAGTTGTCACAAAATACGTGATTGAGCGCAAGTACTGCGCTCAATGTAGGAAGATTGTTGAGGGAGAAATTTCTGATGTTCTTCCAGGAGCGCGTCTTGGCTTGCGCGTGATGCTTCTTATTGCAGTTCTGAAGATCAGAATGGCGTTACCTGAGAACAAGATTGTTGAATTGCTCAAAAGTGCGTACGCATTCAGCATCAGTGCTGCTGAAGTAGTGTGTGCACTGAATCAACTTCGACGAGAATTTGGCGCACACTATGCAAACATTGGCGAAAAAATTCGCGATGCACCAGTAAAGGGTTGTGACGAAACAGGATGGCGCCTTGATGGAGTGAATCACTGGGTGTGGTGTATGATCGCTGAAGAAGTTGTGTGGTACAAAGTACATCGTCGAAGAAGTTACAAAGTTATTCAGCCAGTGCTGCAAGAGCAGAATGGAAAAATCCTTGTGACCGACAGGCTCACCACGTACAACCATCTTGCTGCAGAAAATGGTTGTTCCCAACAAACCTGTTGGGCACACATTCTGCGGGACTCAAAAAGGCTTGCCAAGAATTATGATGAAGCGAAAACTGTACACCGTCGACTCAAAAGTATATTTCACAAAGCAAAAAAGATGGCACCTCATGGAACCATACAAGATGTGGAAAAGCTGCTGAAACGCATCGACTCTTTCGGCGCGTTACACTTCGAACACAAAAGCATCCGCACATTTCGAAACAGCATTTCCAAAAAACATCGACTCAACCTCTTTCATTTCGTCACAAACGCGGCGGTTCCATCGACAAACAATGGCACGGAACGTGCCATAAGAAAAGCAGTCATCATCCGTAAAATCAGCAACGGCAACAGAAGCGAAAAAGGAGCAAGAATCCTCGAAACACTACTGAGCATTATCGAAACCATACGTCTTCAAGGAAAAAATCCCCTTGAAGAGATGCACCGAATGCTCACTTCACGAGCCTAACCAATTACGATTCACGGGTTGCTTGTTCAACATCTTTTCCTGAAGCAATACACTCTTTGAAATATGCGGCGTACCATTCTCTTTCATCATGAACTGGCAGCGTAAGAGTTTCACCTGCCCAGCAAACTGGTGCAG
>JACPVU010000097.1 GCA_016191585.1 archaeon | reverse complement strand
ATTTAAGCTTCTTATGACCATTCTTTACTAAACGAAATCCGCAATCCTGGCAAGACCTAAGATTCATATGATCACCAATACAGAATCTTAAGTCCTAGAAATAAGGATTTCTATACTATCATGCTAGAATTGGAGTTAACCTTTAAAAGCCTGCCATTTTCGAAATCGTAAAACAACGCATAATTGCCATTGTACTGCAATCCAGCAAGTATAGGAGTTTGATTTATTATTATATCTCTTACAAATTCACATGTAAATTTCTTTCTCTGTTCTTCTGAAAATCTGAAAAATGAATGATTTGTACATTCTATTTTGTCCTTGTTATAATTCTTCAATTTCTGATAGAAATTTTCTTCGTTAAGTTTCTTCTTTATCTTTGTGCTATCAATCATATTGTTATATTAATTTAGTCTGTTTTAATAAATCTTTCCCTATTTGTACTCGCGCCACGTGTGCTTGCACTTCTCGCAGCGGTAGAACTGTGTTGGCGGCTCGTCACTGCTTCTGGTTTGTATAAGCCACCAGTACGCCATACCATGCGCGCACTTCGGGCACGTTTTTGTGGTTGTCGGCAGCGTACCAGGCTTGTTGTTTTCAATAACAACAACATCTTCCCTGACCGACTGCGTGGTAAACTTTCCCGATACTTCCTTTTTCACTTCTTTTCCGCAGCTCCTGCACTTTAACATTCCCTGTTTGTGTTCCATCATGCTGCCGCATTCGCAGAATTCAATTTCCATGTTATCACTATCACGAATTCAATAGTTAGGATAAGCAATACTTAAATATGAACTAATTATATTGAAGTATCAGATTTCATTCATTTCTTAAATTAAAATGCTGCATCTTTGTCTCCTAATATTTCTTGGCAGTTTATATCCCAAAAGAGCCAAAATCTTATATCTTTCTTTGTTTCGTCATCTGTACTGACTGAATATTTCTCAATCAGTTTTTCACCTATTCTTTTGGCTTTTTCATTAGATTCATTTGTGGTATGGCCACTCAACAATGCCAGCGGTATAGCATTAGATATTTCTTTGAATGGAAATGAAATTCTGTCTGTAGCAGGATTGCATGTTCTATCTGAGGAGTGCACCCATGCAAATGGTTTTGAATAACCTAAGAAACATTTTCCACCTTTTTCTATAATGTTTGATCCAAGATTATTAGCTGAATAACATGCTAGTGCATAAATTATTTTATCTTTCAACAGATTATCATTTTTATCAAGTTCTATCAAAGGTTCATCTTTGTGACCAAGAATAGCAGTATCTGTTCCGTGACCATTGAATATTATCATTTCAGGATTTTTCTTTTTTAGATAAGATTCAACATTTGTTTTATTTGCCTCATTTCTTTTGAAATCTGTAAACGAAATGTTTTTATTTCTGGCAAAATTCAGTATTTCTTCACTCCAACTATATAGATAAGAAACGCGATGATCATGCTGAGGTCTTGTAAGCAGGAATATTTTACTCATTAGAAAAACCGATTTTCATAGTTTTCATGGATTGAATATATTTTTTCTGCATCTCAACAATGAGTTGCCCGAAGTCATCTCCTCTTTCGACATGTTCTATGAGATCGTTTTTTGATAATGTGCCAATAGAACCCATGGAAATCTCTATGTTATCCGGCATGGAATTCAACCGAACTAAGACAACTTCTTTCCAAGCTTCGTAATCGGTTGTCATATTATCCCCTTTTCGTTTAATTCTTTCAATATTTCTTTGCTAAGTTTTGTATCGTTTATTATTTCGTTATACGCAATGTTCCATGTTAAAGGTGTGTTATTTACTATAATTATGATCTCACTTCTTAAGTCTATTGGTAAGTTAGAATATATACTTATAAATCTACTTTTTAGATTGTTTTCTGCATTCATATTTGAGGTCTACTCCAAAACTACTATAATTATTATTTTCTTACCATGTATTTATTTGTGAAAAAGCTGCTTTTAATTATAATTATGCAAATATTACTGCTTTACTGCTGTATAAGATACGTCAATGTATAACAAAGGTAATCATTGTTGCAGATAAGTTCCGTCCTGTAGGCATTGATATTCTGTGTCTGTGAAGGTGGCTGTTGGTTGCCTCCGGTTGTTACCTTTCTCTGGTCAGCAATTGTTTTTTGCCGTTTTTCCCATTCGTGAATCATCTTGTCGTACTGCTCACGAAGGGTAAGGTTCTCTGGTTTGACATGTATTTCAAAGTAAGTCGAGCTTGAATAACCTTTTGTGTCCTTTACCCTGAACGAAACCATATAGTCGCCTGCTGGCTTTGCTGTCCATTCGAACAACCCTTTATCAGGGTCGAATTTTGCCCCTGCAGGCATCTGGGTTGCCTCGTAAATCAGTGCATCCTTGTCAATATCATTTGCTTTTACACTTACTTTTACTGTTTCGCCTTCTTTCACTGTCTTGTCAGTTATGTGATTAAATTTCGGCTCTCTGTTGACATTGTTGACTGTCAGGTTCCACATGAATCTCTGTAAATAAGGCCCGTCGATTACCCTGGCGACGAGTACGTGATTCCCGGCATCCTCGTAATCAGGTTTGTATGTGTAAGGATTTGCTGTAGATACAAGCTTTCCGTCAAGCATCCATTCAACAGACGGTTTCTTTGTATCAGGATCTGTTATATTTAGTGTAAATATAGTGCTTGAGCCTTCATTCAGCATGAAATTGGTCTGTGTAGGGTCAACAACCTTCGCTGTTGGCGGCCTGTTTATACCCACGACCGTTACGTACATGCTCTTTCTGGCTGTCTGATTTCTGATATCCATGGCACTGAACCAAAGAGTGTAATAACCCGACTGATTGAAATTAGGTGTCCACTTCAGGACGTTATTCTCGAATACAGCGCCTTTTGGCAGTCCGCTGACTGATATGTTTTTTATTGCGTTGTGATTAAAATCCTCGGCAAGTATGCCTAACTGAAGAGATTTTCCTTCCTCGACAAATGGTTTGTCCTCGAACACGAACACCGGTATAGGAGTTGCGCCTTTGAATTTTACGAACACGGATTCTGCTCTGACGTTCCCGTTGCGGTCCCTGACATAAGCAGCGTAATTATGGGAGCCCTTCGCGGTATGCTCGACAGTAACTATGTATGTGCACTGCGCGAACTCGTTGCAGTTCTTCGTGGATATTGTTTTTCCGTCTTCCTTTAGTGTTATCGATACAATACCTGCCCTGAAGTCCCTGTCTTCTGCGTTTATAGTCAGTGTCACTGCTGTGTCAACCTGGGGGTGGTCAGCAGCTATCGTTAGTATCGGCGTCGGGTCCACGTGGGCAAAGCCGACGCTGGACATGACAAGAACTGTTAATATAACTAGCAGTAAAGTTTTCATAATAAATGTCACTATCAAGTAATTACAATGCAAAAGCTTAAAAACCCATCGTAATGGTATGGTAATGTAATTTGGAGTAGTATAAAAGCTTATAGGATTTCAACCACTTCGGGAATTTTTGGCTTATATAATTTATCAGCTGTTAATCTTAAGGTAGAAAAACCGTCGTGCAATCCATGACCAACATATCTTGGGCTAACTACGACTGTTGGCATTAAGAATTCAGACATAAATTGTACCCACTCGTTTTCATCAAGTAGAAAATCTCCATAATAATGCTGAAATCTTCCGCTATCTAACAAAACACCCCTTTGATCGCCACAAATATATTTGAGTGCTTTTTTAATGCTTTCACGGTCTCCGTTTTCTGGATGAAAATTCATCAATGGAAGATGTTTTGTCTTCCCATCATAACATTGAACCTTTGAGATAACCGACCAAACATGATTTTCTTCAAGATTATACAACCAATGGAGAGATAATTGATTTAAATCTTCTCTGCAGTATTCTTGATTTTTTATCGGGGAAGAGTGTTTAAATCCGTCTTCCATATATTCTATCTTTTCATAAGTTGTTTGATAGCGTTGACGCCAGTTAATACCAACATTATGAGCGATCATACTTACGGTCGAGATACTTGGCTGGTGATCAACTATCACTTTACATACATCCAAGGCATTTTGTCCAAGCTGAAATTTTTTCATATCCACTAGGATTATCTTAAAATATAAAAGGTTTTATTCAAGCAAAAAGCAACGCAAAACTCCGTTTTTTCACGTTTTTATTGCTATCTCTACAGGTATACTGGTATAAAACACTGAAACTGCCAAAGTTTGCAGTATCAGGAACATCAAAGTGCATAATTATGAAGTTCTCGGATTTGAACATTGACAAGAGAATACTGAAATCGCTCTCTGAAATGGGATTCACGGAAATGACGGACATACAGGAAAAGACCCTTCCAGTTGCTCTTGATGGAAGAGATTTGATAGCACAGGCAATGACAGGTTCAGGAAAAACAGCTGCTTTTGGCATTCCCATTGCCCAGCACATAGAGCGCGGCAAAGGCATACAGGCGATTGTGCTCACGCCAACAAGGGAACTGGCAGTCCAGGTTGCAACAGAAGTAAAGAAATTCTCAAAAAACAGCCAGCTGAGAACGGCAATTGTTTACGGTGGTGTTTCAATAGAACCGCAGATTTCAGAACTGCGGCACGCGGAGGTTGTTGTCGGCACCCCAGGTCGCGTTTTGGACCATATGCAGCGCGGTACTCTTCGATTAGGCGGAATAAAGATATTTGTTCTTGATGAAGCAGATCGCATGTTAGACATGGGTTTCATTGATGACATCAGAAGAATAATTTCTGCACTTCCTGAAAAAAGGCAGACAATGCTTTTCTCTGCCACGATGCCGGATGAAATAGTGTATATCGCAAAAAGGTACATGAAAAATCCTGCAAGAATAAAGACGCAGACTCATATCAGCAAACATCTACTGAAACACATTTACTACGACGTAAGGCACGATGAAAAATTATCCACGCTTTCGGGATTGATAGAAAAAGAGAAGCCAAGCCTTGCAATAATATTCTGCGGGACAAGAAGAATGGCAAATGTTGTCGAACGGTACTTAAGGGGTATAAACGTCGAGGCAAAGGCTATTCACGGCGGACTGACCCAACAGCAGCGATCCCATATCATGGACGGATTCCACAGGGGAAGACCTCATATTTTAGTAGCCACAGACGTAGCTGCCCGCGGCCTTGACATAAAGGACGTTTCTCACATCTTCAATTTTGATGTCCCAAAAACAGCAGAAGACTATACGCACAGGACAGGACGTACTGCAAGGTTCGGAAAAACAGGCAAAGCCATAACAATACTTAGCAAGGACGACCATGAATCCTTCAGAAAAATAATCAGGCACATAGAAATAGAAAGAGGTATTCTGGACTTCAAGCCTGTACCTGTAAGGATGCAAAGCAGCTATACCCATTCAAATAGAAATGCGCCGCGAAGAAGGTTCGGCAATTCATGGGAACGATGAAAATGAAGCATCTTACAGTCGGTATATTTGGTGACAAGGAATTCATGAAAAAGCTCGGCAAGCCTGGTACAGTAAATGACATAATGATGTACAACCACTCCAGCTCAGAGGGTGTCTATTCATTTGCATCTCCAAATTCTGTTGAAAATAAGGTGCATCCGATACTGCAGACAATAAACATGATAGATTTTCCTGTAATTGTTTCTGAAGAAATAACAAAAGACCTTGCAGAACAGATAATATTCGTAGACGCGTTCGGCTTTGAGAAAGGTTTCATAATCTCGCAGTCAGACGACCTGAAAAACCTCATAAAAGGAACCACTCTGGAGAATTATGAGCTTGTTTCCGATGAGATAGAATTAAAACAAAAGCTGTCACTGCTTGAGCCAAATACAATAACCAGCGATGTGTGGATGCCTGTTGACAATTACTTCAACGTGAAAAGTGTCGGTACAGTCGTGCTTGCAGTAAGCAAAGGCTCTGCATTGAAGAAATATGACAAACTTGTAATCCAGCCGTCAGACAAAGAAGTCATGATCAAAGGCATACAATCGCAGGACAAAGACATAGAACAGACAGAAACAGGAATGAGGGCTGGTCTCAACCTGAAAGGTGTGGAAGCTGAAGAAATAAGGCGCGGGCACGTCGTATGCAAAAGTGCTAACGTTTCAAAAATCATCAGTATAGATTTCAAGAAAAGTAAATATTCAAAAGAATTAATAGAAAAAGACCTGCAGGTATTTTTCTCTGCAGGTCTTCAGGTAATCACGGGAAAAATCGGCGAAATTAATGGTTTTTCCATTTCTATATTGTTAGAACAGCCTGCTGTTTTTTTCCCAGGTCAGAAGTGCATGATAGCAAGCACAAAACAAATCATGCCAAGAATATTAGGATCCGGAACGATTAATTAGGATAAATTCTGGGTTCTTTCTTCGTGTTTTATTGAAAATTCGTCAGTAGTAATTAAACCCAATTTCATGCCTTACTTCTAGCAGTTTTAGTTTTGATAGTAGTTTTCAGTTTGTTCCATTCGTCTTCGTTCAGGATGCACCCAACGTCCGACGCTTGTACATCGCCGTAGTATCCATAGGCTCTAGCCCTGCACCCGCCGCAGACGTTTCTGTAACCGCACGATCCACACCTGCCGCGGAAATGTTCGCGGTCCCTGATTTTCTTCAGCACGTCGGAATTGAGCCATACTTTCAGGAAATCGTCTTTCCTTATGTTTCCCAGTTCTATCGGTATGAAAACGCACGGAGTTATTTTTCCGTCGTAGTTCAATGCACAATATAGCCTGCCTGTACCGCACCCGCCGACAAAATCAGCCAGTATAGAGAGATTACTGTCCTTGCCTATTCTGGAATTGTCAAAATGCGTCATTGCTATCATCGCTGCGTCATTTTCCATGCATATGCGGCTGAACTGGCACGCAGTCGAAAGTAACAGAATATTTCTTTTCTTTGATTCTCTGACAAGCATCTTCAACAAATCTTCTCTCTGGCTCGGTGTTATATCAGTATCAATTATGTCTGTACCGCGGCCCGTAGGAATGAAATTGTAGTGCATAAACGTCTTTGCACCAAGTTTTTCAGCCAGTTCTATTATATCTTTGACTTCGCTGTAATTATGCTGGGTGACCGTGCAGGATATGCCGACGTGCAGTCCTTCGGCAACGGCATTTCTTATACCCTGGCACGTGAGCTCGAAAGCATTTTTACCGCGGAAGTTGTTGTGTGTCTCTGCTTTTGCGCCGTCCACTGACACCTGCACAAACAAGCAGTTCTTTTCCTTCAGTTTCTTTGCATGTTCCTTTGTAAGCAGTGTTGCATTAGTTGCAATAGAGAAAGACAAACCGCGTTCCAGTATGCGGTCTATAATATTATATACGTTAGGCCTTATCAGCGGTTCGCCGCCGGACAATGCAATGTAAGCAACTCCTGCGTCGGCCATCTTGTCCACTGCCATTATTGTCTCTCCATCCGTCAATTCATTGGGATCCTTTGTGCCGGCAAACGCATAACAGTGCTTGCACCTGAGATTGCAGTTCCTGGTGATGTTCCATACAACAAGAAACGGTGCGTACGAAGTGAACGGCTTCTTGGGTCCCCATTCAGCTATTCCTTCCAGAACAGACGCAAGGCCTTTTCTCCACATAGAATCCTGGAGGTACGTTACTACATCGTTTTTGTTGCCGGCTGATTCATTCAGAAATTTGTTCATGACGCCTTTTATCATTTTTGCGGCGAGCTTGCACTTCACGCAGACTTTAGGTTTCTGCCCTATGGCCTCTTACAACAACAAAAAATATTAGGATTCTCCTGTATTGAAAAGTTGCCCGTATATTCAACTTCCATCTGGCATAACGCATCTTTTTCCGTGCTGCATCGGTCGAAAGATACGTGATAAAATCTTCCGGTATCTTCATTTGTCAGGTAAAAGCATTTTTTGGCCTTATAGATTTCTCCTTCCATGTGTCCTGCTAAAACATTTTGAAGTTCTTCCGGTGTCATATCAACTTTTCTTTCATTTACACTGAAAATACAGTCAACGTTCAGCGGATCTATCAGTATTATCCGGTTTGTTTTTTCTTTGACAGAAGCTGAATTGCCCTTGAACAGGACCTTGAACACAGAGCCACCGTGTTCATAATATCTGTGGATGCTGCTGGATTCCACAGTGTATGGATAATGTCTGCTGAGTACAAAACCCTTGTACCCATTTCTGAAAAGGTCCTTTACCTTGTGAAACGTTTCTTCAGATTCGGCAGCCAGTTTTGATTCTATTTCATATTCAGGAAGCTCGTTGACAAAGGGCTTGCCAAACATGCTTTTATTGTATTTGTCAACAAAATAGTAGGCTTTGCATTTCTTTGATATGATTGGTATAAGATTCATTTCATCGACAATGTGTTTGATGTGTTCAGACGATTGTGTTCGATTTTTCTCCTTTACTTCCAGTCTTGAATACGTATTTTCATGGCCTATATATACTGCGTCTAATACGTTTTTTTTGTTGCCAGGAAGGAAAAAATAATCCATATCAATATCGAGCGTTAGTCTTATTCCATTTTCATCCGCAGGCACATAGTGGTTTCTGTGGTAAACAACCATAAAATAAGGCCGTAATGGCACGCCCAAAAAATTGTAGTTCTGGTTCACATAGGACGATATATCGCCAAATCTGATTTTTGTTCTTTTCTTTGTTTTCTTGTTGCCGGATCCTATTTTTTCATCAAAGAAATATTCGAAATTTTCATCTATAGACGGGTCAGGACTGTATATATATCTCCTTGCTTTCAGGGAAACGCCAAAAGGCACTGTCTGCTCTTCGTTATTGAAGTATATTGTCTGCGTAAATTCGTTGCGAGAAAACTCTTTTTCCTTGAAATGTGGCGATATGCGCGATAGAAATTCTTGTGTATCTGTAATACAATATCGTATTTCATCTCTTGTTGGCAAATCTATGATTGTATCGGATACCATAGAGTCAAGTAAAACAATAAAGAATAAATAGTACACTTTACTTGTACTCGCGCCACGTGTGCTTGCATTTCTCGCATCTAAAGAACTGTGTTGGCGGCTCGTCCGCGGATCGTGTCTGTTGCAGCCACCAGTGGCTTCTTGTATGCTCGCACTTGGGACACATCTTTTCCATCATCGGGAGAGGCACGATGTCCTTTTCCAGGACTGTCACTCCTTTCTTCTTCTCTCTTGTTTCAACGATCTTCATGCCGTGCAGGGTTGCCTTGTGTTTGTTTCCGCAGTTTCTGCACCTCAAAAACGTGGTCTTTCCCTTGCACAGCGGAATCATTATCGAACTGCATTTAGGACAGAATTCTATTGTAGCCTTTTGTGATGC
>JACPVU010000067.1 GCA_016191585.1 archaeon | reverse complement strand
GTCGACAAAGAACGCAAAATCTTACAACATGCATAAAAACGCTGTTGATTTGCAGGAGTTCATAATAAACGATTTTTCAAGGTGGTACATAAAACTCATCCGTGATCGTGTCTGGCCTGCGTACGACAAAAAAGACAAGAACGCAGCGTTCTATACATTGCACGAAGTTACAAAGACTCTGTCGCTGCTGATGTCACCAATAACGCCGCTTATAGCCGAGCATGTCCACCAAAACGTCCTTCGCGATTTGGGAGATAAATCAGAAAGCGTGCACCTGTGCGCATGGCCAAAACCCGACAAGAAGTTGATAGACAAGAAAATGGAATCTGAAATGGAATTGGTCAAGGAAATATCCGAGACGGTAAACTCGATGAGAAAAGACCATAACCTCAAGCAGCGCTGGCCTATAGAGAAAGTCATAATAGAATCCAAAGACGCGGTAATTGTGAAAACAATAAAAAAATTCTATGGGGTATTGTCATTCGTGACAAACGCCAAGAAAATAGAATTCGGGGCCGGTGAACAGGGGTTTGTAGAAAAAGAATTTACAAAAGGCAAGGTATACGTAAGTAAAACTGTCCTCAAGGACGAAGCCCTGCTCAGAGAGCTTCTAAGGGAAATACAAAGCGAGAGAAAAAAGAGAAAACTCATAGTGAATAATAAGATAATACTTTTCCTTGACAACAATGTCATGGAAAAATTCTCCAACGAAATAAAGGAGAAGGTCGGGGCGAAGGAGATAAAATTCTGTCACTTGGACGAAGGATTCGGGTCAGTGAAAATGGACGATGCTGTTGTAAAGTTTAAATTTTCATTGGTCAAACAATAGGCTCCGGTTATTGAAAATTATACGGAAAAAGGTGAAATAATGAAATACTTCAAGGACGCTGTTGAATTTCTTAATAAAATAGATGAAAAAGACGGCATAATCATAGTGTTCAACAACGACGGTGACGGCATCTGTGCGTGCTCACTGATGCTGAAATTTCTTGAGACGAAGGGCGTGAAAAAACCCTACGTCATATCGCAGCCGATGCCAATGGACAAGAATCTCGTTGACCGCGTGAAAACGGCGTTTCCGAAGAAAATAATATTCCTGGACCTTGTCGCTGACCAGCAGGAAGATATAATAAAAAAACTGAGGGGGTTTGCCGACATACTGATTGTTGACCACCACAGGATCAACAAGAATTTGAATAAAGACAACGTAGTGGAGTTCAACCCAAGATTTACAAAGCCCGGCATATACCAATCGACAACATACCTTGTTTACAAACTGTGCTCTGAACTCATGGACATAACAGAATACCTTTGGATAGCAGGTGTGGGTATTGTTTCTGACTACCTAAGACTGGAAGACCCGAAAAAAGTGGAAGAAAATAATGACTGGGAAAAGCTCGTAAAGTCGTATCATATGATAAACGATGAACTGGCTTCACTAGAAATTGATGCAAAAGAAAATTCGATGAAGAGGGGTGACGTGGTCTTTTATGAAGTCAAGTCAAGCTACAACCTCGGATCGTCGTTGTCGACAAAACTGAGCGAAAAATACATGGATAAGCTGGTCATTATCTACAACAAGTCAGGGTCAAAAATGAAAGTTTCTGCAAGGAACCAGAAAAAGAACATAAATGCAGACAGAGTGATGAGGATAGCGTGCAAGGGTCTCAAGGCAAGCGGTGGCGGCCACGAGGCAGCTGCTGGTGCAACTGTCGACGAGAAAGACTGGGAAAAATTCAAGAACAGGATCATAGAGATGCTGCAATGAACCCGTGCTTCTCCTCGTAAGGTTCCAGGTCGATTAATTGTAATATGCTGAAGCCGGCGCTTTTCAGTTTTTCTGACTCTGTTTTGTATACATCAGCGGGCTTCTTTGTCACGTCTATGCTCTGCGATTTTATTGCAATCAGCAGAAGTCCGCCCTTCTTCAGAAACATATTTGCATTCCTAATTGCTATCTCTGTTTCCTCTGGCTGCGACAAATCAACGTATACGATATCTACAGATTCTATCCATCCGTATGTTTCTGGCTTTCGTGCGTCGGCCATTATCGGAGCTATGTTTTGTCTTTTTTCTGATAGTTCCAGAAGTGAGCGAAATACGCGCTCTGCAAACTCGACCGAATAAATAATGCCGTTTGTGCCGATAATATCAGACAGGTGGCTCGGTGTCGTGCCTGTTGATGCACCAAGGTATAATATTTTCGAGCCTTTGTTTATTTCTGTCTTCAGGCCGTTCAATATTGCCGCAGCCAGCTTGCTGCGGGTCGGGTCCCAGTGCCTGTACTCGCGATCTTTCTTTATGACCTGCTCCCCATACACTTTGGTGCCTGGAGCAGAGTTAACAGTAAATATTTCCCTGCCTTCGTTGTAGACACCGTTTGTTATTTCTTTCATGTTCAATGTTCCTATATTTTTACTTTTTCAATCCGTTTATAATTTCATCAAATGTTTTTCCATCGTATTCAGCGTACTCTTGCTTATGTTCACACATGTTTTTGTATCCAGAGCAGTCGACTTGCACAGGCCCCTTGTTGAATCTACAGCGATTTTGCTGGCCATTTTTGTTGTACCACATCTTGTAAAATGGGCATATTCCCATATCAACTTTATACATGTCCTGTATAAGAAAAACAAGATGATGAACACTTCCTGGCCTATCTATGTCAAGATCCGAAAGACTGCATTTTGTTATGTTCATTTCCATTACAACATAATTTAGTGTGTCTATTCTTTCGGGGATTGTTGGCTTGCTTATTATAGTCTTTCCCAATCCCCTTGAATTAATTTCGCGGAATATATAATCAGTTTTGTTTGACACCATATTTACTCACCGTTCAAGAAATATGAAAAAATATCTGTAATATTTTTAATTCCAGACTTAAGTCTCGGATCATCTGGACTGACGTCATAAAACATTATTTTTCCTGGCAAATCAGTTACAAGCATTATGCTCACAGCAGGGACGGGAGAAAATTTGTATATCCAGTAAGTCTCGAGATCGACAGCGTCGTATCCTTTCATTGATTCTTCATTTTCATCAAAAAGTATGTTATTTACTGTTAGAACTTTTCCTTTGACATATTTAATTTGCGGCTTATCAACAAACTCGGAAGGAAAGACTCTTTCTTTTTCTGATATGTGTTTCGATTCGCATCCTACAATTATGTCTCCTAGTTTTACGTCTCCAAGACCGCCGCAATAACCAAGATGAATCACTTTCTCTGTGTGATTTCCAAGCGAGTATGCTATATCAGCGACAGAACTTCCCTGATGTGACTTCACTATTGTTGCATTTTTTTCAGGAACAAAAGCACATCTATACCATCCATTGGTTGTTTCTTCCGAATCAAAAGAAGATATAATTTTATCATATAATAATGAAATTGGCGTTATTACTACATTTTCTCCTATTTTTGCATTGCCATAAAGGCATCTCATGAGTTTATCAGAAACCAACATTAGGATCAACCACGTTCATTGGAGTTTTCCCAGATAAGTAAATGCACACGTTATTTGCGGCGAATTTTGCAAGATTCTTCCGTGATTCCGCGCTCTTGCCTGCAGTGTGCGGCGTATAGATGAAATTTTCCAGTTCGAATATAGGATGTGACTGCGGGCTGTCGCCCGGATAAAATACATCAGGAAATACATCCATTGCAGCGCCCTTTATTTTGTGGTTTGAAAGTGCATGATAGAGGTCATCAACATCTGTTATTTCGCCGCGTGAGACGTCGACAATATATAATGAGCTTTTTGAAGATTCAAACAGATATTTATTTATCATTCCTTTTGTCTGTGATGTACGTGGCACATGAATTGTAAGAAAATCTGATTTTCTGACGAATTCTGCAAGTTTATCAACATATTCGATAGACTCAAAATAAGGATAATTATGCGGATACATATCTATACCAAGAACTCTCATACCCATGTTGTAACATCTTTTGCCGACTTCACTTCCAATGCATCCAACTCCGAGAACGCATACTGTTTTACCAGAAAGTTCTTCTATTTCATAGGAATCTATGTGGTGCTTTGTATTTGACTTTCTTGCTAGCATGAGCATAAGCATAAGCGTATGTTCTGCTACGGCAACCGCATTATGGCCTTTTGCGCTGCATATAGGAACGCCAATTGATGCCGCATATCTAAGATCTATTCGACCAACACTTGACGTTAGCGCTTGTACCATCTTGAGATTTGGTGCACGCATCATGATTTCTTTATCTGCAAGCCCGGCAAAAATAAAATCGGCATCTTTGACCGAATCGTAAATTATGTCGCGATCTTTTCCTGTCTGCACAACTGTTATACCATCATTGTAAAGCTCATTTGAGAGTTGGTCACAAAAAGATTGTTCCATATCCCATGTTATGACAGCTTTTTCCATGATACCACAACCCCATTCTTGTTGAAATCGAACTCAAAACACGAACATGGTTCTATAAGGATCTTTTCCGCGTCTTTGAGCATTATTTCTGCAAATAAGATAAGAAATATCTTAATAAGCGTTGCGTGAGTGACAATAATCACGTTTTCGAACGGTTTTTCTTGCAATTCGTGCATGAACTCTAAGAGCCTAGATCCGGCGTCTTTGTAGCTTTCACCTTCTTCAGATGCGAAATTCCACTTGTCTAACTCTCTTTTTTCAAACTGGTATGAGAACTTTTCTCTGGCTTCCTCTCTTGTCAGTCCTTCGAAAACACCAAAATTGACTTCGCAGAGCCTTTTATCCTCCTTCAAGGGTATACCAAGTTTTTTTGATATTATATCTGCTGTCTGGTAAGCACGCAAGAGATTACTTGTAAAAACAATACCAATATGTTCTTTGAAAAGGGTTTTTGACAGTGTTTCTGCTTGTTTCAGCCCCTTTTCGCTTAATCCTATATCGGTATGACCAAGATAACCCATTTTTTCCCAATCTGTTGATGCGTGCCTTATAATCAGAATTTTTTGCATTTATAAAATTTGCTATTATTCTTTATATGCACTTTATACAGGTAATAATGAATGAAAACTGATCCATATAAGGATATAGCAAAAAATAGCGAAGGATCGCCATGTTTATTTACTGAAGTCGATGGCACACGCATTACATGGGAAGCAACAGGACGATGCGACCTTGGATGTGCGCATTGCAGCGTAGATGCTGTAAATGATTCTAAAGTTATTGACCTAAAAATCAAAGAAGCAAAAAACGTTATTGATCAATTCTCGGATAACAATGTAACAAGCGTGTATGTAAGTGGCGGCGAGCCGCTCATATGGAAGCCTCTTTACGAAACTCTTAGATATGCTCATGAACGCGGGATATTTACAAGCCTTGCAACAAACGGAAAACATTTAGATGAAGCAAACGCGGCACAGCTTAGGGATGCTAATGTCGGCAAGGTTCTTGTGAGCATAGATTCACATGTGCCAGAACTTCACGATCAGCTACGAAGCAAAGGCTCTTACGATTCTGCGGCAAATGCTGTGCGCATGCTCTCTGATGATGATGTTTTCGTACGCATTGGGCACGTTATATGGAAAGAGAGCATTGACAATATTGAAGAATTTGCACATTATATGAAAGATATCGGAGCTGATGAAATTGCGTATAACTGGCTACTGCCAACGGGCAGGGCGAAAAACAATCCTGATATTGCGGTGCCACTGCAGAGATATAATGAGACTGGTAAACGGCTTAAAAAACTCAAAGAAGATTTAGAAAATGATATTGTTATAAGTTACCATAGATTTAGCCCTATAAACCATCTTTATGACTGCATGGGTGGCAAGAAATTTTTCCAGATTACATCAAATGGCCGAGTAGCACCATGTTCTTGGGTTGAAAAATTTATGCCACAATATGTGGGCTCAAAAACACTAAGGGATGAATCACTGCAAAATCTTATGAATAGTAATGAAGTAAGTGAATTCAAGACGATGATAGAAAAACGTAACAAAGAATTCGGGCCTGGCTGTCCAGTAATGTGCTACGTTTTTAACAATACACCTTTTTCTAGGGACCCGCTTTATGAGGGGTTTTGATGGATAGTATTATAGGGCTTGGAAGAGCCCTGACCGATAGTGATGTTTTTGCAGATTTTAGTGATTTTGAATCTAAATACGCCGATAATAAAATAGGTAGACATATATACCTAACTAAAGAATCCGCAGAAAGACTTTTATCTTTGGAGAAGTTAAATTTTCGACCAGGTGGTTCAGCTGCCAACACTATATGTGAATGTGCAAATATGGGAATCAAATCGGTTTTTGTAGGTTCTATCGGCAATGACAAAAGAGGCATGCAGTTTGCTAGGCGTATAAAAAATTCAGGTGCATTCTCAGAACTGAATATTAAAAGTGAATATCCTACAGGATTCACGCTATTGGTTCACTCCAAAGACAGAAAATGCGGTTTATACTATTATGGTGCATCTGATTTTATCGATATAAGTTCTATAGATAAAAAGAAATTTGATGTCCTTTATGCGGAAAGTTACATATTTTCAGCAGAAGCTGGGTCGGAAATTGCGGATAGTTACAAAAAACGAAAGACCAATATAAATTCTATTAATTTAAGTGGCATTGCATCGTCTGCTCCTGAGATTGTAGCAGAGATAATCAAACCTATAGTCACTGGCGGTTATTGCGATATTTTAATAGGGAATGAGAACGAGTTCAAAAAACTCTTTGAAGATGAAAATATAATGAATTGCGCTGTTATGTCTGGTAGCTACATCAAAAAAACTGCAATAACAAGAGGGGATAAAGGGAGTATTGTAGTATCGAATGACTCTATAGATTTTTTCCCTGTATATAAAAACATCAAATTCGATTCAGGTATATTAGGGGACGGCGACTCGTATGCAGCCGGTTTTTTGACCGGCATTATGCACGGATATAATACAGGAAAAAGTGCTTTGTTGGGTTCTTACTGTTCTTTTAGAAAATTGTCTAATGAATTAAGAAACCACAATATATGATTGTTATTTTTCAATCATTCTTAGTTCTGCTTTCATTTCTTCTTTTATTTTAGGTTCGTATCTTCCAGAGTAAAAATCAATCCTTGCGGCTTTCATCAGATGTGCCGACAATATTCGTGCTGCTTTACCCCTGTTGTCTGGCTGCGCTTTCTGTATGACAGACGATGTGTACAGAAGCCCGTACTTTGGTGATTTTCCCTTCTTGTGCAGGTGCCTGAACAGCGCTTTTTCAGCACCCAGCAGCTGTATCGTCGATGACGTCATCCTGGCGAACTTTTCCAAAGAACCAGCTAGCGCAATCAAACGTGCAGCAAGCATCTCATCAATTATCGACGACGTGTTAGGCGCGATTTCTTTCATCTCGTGAGCATTTGCAGCCTGCATAATCAACCTGTCTCTTCCTATGGCACCCTCCAGCTGCTTTCTGGAAGCTGCCCTGCAGAATCTGCAGAGAAATGAATTCAGTTCCCCGTCTGTTTCTGCGAAACCCAGAGACAATGCATACTCACGGAATTTCTTTTGCATCTCTTTTCTGGCTATTTCGTCCTCTTTTACAGTATAACTTGCTAGCTCCTTTACTGCGTTAAAATCAATATCAGAGAATTCCTGGAACGCCTTTTCAGGGCTTCTGCTGAATAATCTGAAGTAAATAAGTTCCAGGTCGTCGGAAAACGCGAATATTCCGACAGGTATCTTTGCACAATGAGCTAACTGTCCCATAAATAAACTCATTTAAGTTAAGCATTAAAACCTTACTTTAGTATAGTAGGTAAGCCAATTGTTGGTAAGATAGAGCAAGAATCCCGTATTTGCTGCATACATGAGCGAGAGAGAAAAGCAACCAATGGGATTCGTTATCGGCCTATGATCAAAAAGGTGAATTTTATCGGCAACATACGGACGAAAGACATAAAGAAAATATCCTTCGACTTCGTGGAAACGTATCCTGACAAGTTTAGCGGAGACTTTGAGCAGAACAAGGCATCACTAGTCGAACTGGACCTGAAGACGACAAAGCTTACGCGCAACAAAGTCGCAGGGTACATAACAAGGATAAAAGTCAGAAAGTCGAGATGACCAAGTTCTCAGGTTTGTATTTTAGAAGTTTTTAAAGCTTGAAAATTCATATTCTATCTATGGCGGAAAAATCCTTTTCACAACAACTGGGCATCGGCGTTGCCAGCCTAACGTTCGGCGCTGCATTGTCCATATTTGTCTATTCTGCTGCAACGGGATCCGCAAACACTCTGCAGGCATGGATGCTATTTGCAACGTCGTTCTTACTGATGCTCAGGTTCTGGTTCAGATACACAGAATTATTTGTCCAGTTCTCCCCGTCGGAAAGTTTCTGGCAGTTCCTGTTTGATTTCATGGTATCATTTTTCGGCATACTGGCCGTATTTTTTGTCGGCTCGATACAGGCGTGGGCACTGATAGGCGCAGCTGCAATGATAGCCAGTACTGTAAGGTGCGGGCTTTCATGGAAGAAAGTTGACGGCAAGGCTATGAAGGCGCTGAAAAGAACTATAATCGGGTCTGCCGGAATGTTTGTAATATTCATGCTGGTTTACGGCGCTTCAACATTCATAGAGCATGCAGCACTTTCTGTTGCTGTATTCATAATAGTCCTTGCTTTTGTGATATTTTCTTCGAGAAAGAAATAACCGACCATGCTTATTCCTTTTTGATGTGTTTTGCAATCCTTGGAAGCGCTATCTTGAACCAAGGCGTATATTTCTCGGGATGTTTTTTCACGTCTTCCAGTAAATTTGACAAAGAGATGAATTTCCAGTCGCAAACTTCATCAGGATCTGGTTTTATCTTGCCTTCATAAAAGCCGACAAAGCAGTGGTCAAATTCGTGTTCTGTCAGTCCGTTGTCAAACGGTGCTTTATAGATGAAAGAAAATGCCTCGTTTAGATATGTGTCAAATCCCATTTCTTCTTCCAGCCTGCGGTGCGCAGCTGCTTCTGTGTCTTCGCCTGGATTGGGATGAGAACAGCATGCATTCGTCCAGAGACCGGCACAGTGATACTTGTCCAGCGCCCTCTTCTGCAAAAGCATATCGTTCTTTGAATTGAATATGAAAACTGAAAAGGCGCGGTGCAGTTTTGCCTGCTTATGCGCTTCCATCTTTTCCATCAGGCCAGTTTCTTTGTCGTTTTCGTCGACAAGAATAACGTCGGTCATAGCCATTTCTCCGCTTTTTTGTATGCCACCTGCGCCCGGAAGCTTTGCAGCAAAAGCGCCGTTCTTTTCTGTTTCTTCTATTATCTTAGAAAAATCATCTGTCTCTATAGGTGCTCCTGAAAGATCGCCTAGCTCCTTTGTTATCATCCTTCCTCTTTCAAAAGCTTTTTTGAAATTATAAAATGCTTCATGTTTCTTGCCACTTTCGACGTCTATGAGGATTTTTTCATATTTCGGGTCATTGCTCAGGGCGTTTATTTCTTTCAGCCATCTGATTGCTTCCTTGTTTGCATCATTCAGGTCTTTCATCAGCTCCTTGTACTCGTCCTGATTAGCGGCTTTCCATTCATTTATTTTTTTAACCATCTCGCTCGTAGAAGCAGACTGCCCGACGAAATTGCCCATGGCCGTGATAAAACCATGCGGCAGGTCTATCTTTTCAGCTGTATAATCCCATTTCTTTTCTATGGCATCTGCGATTTGCTCGATAGGCGCATTTTCTGGTATGTCCTTTATCAGTTCTGGACTATAACGTGAATAAGCATGACCACCAAAGCATGAGGCGGCTATGTCAAATCCTGAGCCGACCTTGCCCTGCACACGGAAGTGAACGTACTGTGCCATCTTATGTACTAGGTCCAGATTTTTGTCGATCTTCAATCCGTGCAATCCAAAAACAGCTGCTGTAACCGCTGTTGTAACTGCGGCAGAAGATCCAAGGCCTGATTTCGTGTCGCCGAAACCAAAAGCAGGATCACTTATTGTTTCAACCTCAATGCCGTTGACATCAAATCCTTTATATCTCAGATATCTCAAACACGTTTCTACAGCAACAACAACGAATTTAGAATATTTCTTTTCGTTTTCAGACAATTCTTTATAGAATGATATTTTTGTCCCGTCGAATTCTCCGGAGACGTCGATGCCGAACTGCCTTGACACTATGCGTACTCTCCCGTTGCCAAGTTTTTCCGCCTTCGCATACACCCTCTTGTCGACGCCGGTGACAAAGCTTGTGTTACCTTTCTCCAAAACAGCGTATCCGCCTATCCACAGTATCTTCCCAGGCGCGCTTGTGTACATAAAAACCATGTTTTAATACTTTTCTGAAATACTTTTAAAGTTCGCAAAATCCTCGAAATTAGTAAAAGCACGGAAATGGTACTATGGTATTTGATCCAGTATCTGAAATGAAAACAATAGTGCAACATTACATGTCGGAACAGCAGAAAAACGGTAAACTCAGCAAAGCCCACGGATTTGACCATGTAGAAAATGTCTCCAATTACGCTGGCGTATTTGCATCATACTTGGCAAAAAAAATCGGCGTAGATCCTGAAAAAATAGGGATGTTTGCAAAAATGGCCGGCTACAGCCATGACATAATAATATATGCTTCTGAGGTCGAAAGCGGCGAGGACGCAAGCGCCAGATTCCTTGAATCTTTATACAATAGCAACTTCTCAAAACTCGTAGAAAAAGAAGATTATGAAAGGTTAGTTGCTGATATTGTGAGAAACAGCGACAAAAACTTTGAAGAGATGCAGAAACTTTATTCTGACGATCCTGAAGCCAAAGCAGTAGCATTGTCTGTAGTGGCTGGCGACAAGCTTATAGAAGCTTCTGGTCCGCGTGTCCTGGAAAGGCGTTCATTTTTTGTAGGCGGGGAAAGGATGAAAAACAAGAAGGATTTAGGAGCAGTCTTTTCATATCCGGAAGAGTCCCCGCATGGCGTATTAAGCGAGACATTCGTAAGATTGGGTGATATTAATCACATATCAAACTACTTTTCAGATTCCTATCTGTTACGTCTAGCACAAGAGTTACATGTACCGCATTATCAGTGGTACAAAGGTCTTATTTTAGTTGTTGACATGACTGAAGAAGAATCCCTAAACTATCTTGTTGCAAGAACGAGGTCAAACGACGTTACAAAGAAGCTCGCAGACAGGACAGAAAAAGGCGGAAAAAGATTGGTTAGTGAAAGACATCTTGACGGAACTTATTTCAATGAAAAAAACCTAAACATTTTATCCGAAGCTGTAAAATCTATGCCGGACGACGAAGACCTGAAAGAATCTTCTTCTACATTAGTGTCGGCATTTGCAAATGCGGAATCACCAGAATTTGCTATAGAAGTGTACAAAATCAGTCCTTATGGACCACCGACGTTCAGAAAGTGGATGGATGACGTAATAGCCTATAGAAAAGGCACATTTGCAGACCAATTGATTGAAAGGCTACAGGACTGATAATATGTCATTACAACTATATGAAATAGATTCTTCAAGAATGCCTCTTACATTGGGCAGCGCTCTAAGGGTTCCGTCGTACGCTTATAAAAATTGGGGGGTTTATGGCGGAAATTGGCTACGTGAAGAAAGCGACAGACAATACGAACTGGAATGGAAAGGCGGGTCGCCGAAGCAGATGCAGAATGTCGTAAAAGCGATTACAGAATCCGGGCTTGGAAATTATTCGCAGATGCTAAGAGACGCAAATGCTTCTGTCGTATCAGAAATTTTAAAGAAATCGGAAGAGAAAATCAACTACCTTGAGCTTGGAGCGGGGGTAAGTACCGTGAACCTCTATAGGAAGATGATAAACGACGGCATTGATGTGGAAAAGATGTTTTCCACTCTTGTCGAACCGTCGGAAGAAAGGATTGTCGACACAGCCAACGAACTCTATGGCATGGGATTAAAAGACTCTGATTTTAACATTATAGTCGCAAGAGACGTAGATATACCAATATTTGTCGATACGAAATCGCAGGACATAGTAAGCTATGTTGCCGTATTACATCACCATGCATTCATTGACACACCGCTAACATGCGTCTACAATGCTCTGAAAAAAGATGGGATGCTGATAGTTGCAGACTGGCACAATGCCATGTGGGAGCACCCAAACAGGGTCTACGAATTTCTAAGAGACGATTTTGACTGGCCGGTAAAAGAAGAAGATCTCAAAAGATTTTCGGATGCCTATCCAAAATCAATGGAACCAGCACCAGAACTGTTGCTTTTAGATGCAGGTTCAAACAGGAACATAAAAAAGTTCTGGAGGAGCTGGGCTGAAATAAGAAAAAACGAAATAGATGAAAACAAATTTAATCCTGAAGACGATATATGGCTGCTCGAAGCTCACAGGCCTGTGGAGAAGCAGAACGAAGTCATTCAAGATATTGGATACAAATTAGATACGCCAAGAATAAGCGAACTCCAGAAAGAGAATCCAAAACGACTTATAGATGATACCGGCATACTTTACGTTACGCTTGCACAAAAACCATAAAATTATTTTTCGATCCTTACGCCTTCGCAACCAAGTTCTGTTTCTATCGGTTCGTAGCCAAGTTTTTTGATTATTTCTGCTAATTCTTTACTGTCCTCATGCCAACATAACATTATTCCACCGCCGCCTGCGCCGCATAGTTTTGCTGCGCCATTGATATCACGGACGGCTCTTGCTATTCTATCTATATCAGGAGTCGAAACACCTAGTTCTTCTAAGAGTTTTTGATTCTCATTTATTGTGTCTTTCATCTTTTCATAGTCTTTACTTTTCAGGGTATCTTTCATCTCTGTAACAAGCTTGCCTATTTTCTGTATGCGTTCGTTCCTGTAATTTTCTTCAAGGTTTCTTACCATCTGGACGAGCTCACCGGTTGTTTTTTTGGGCTCGCCTGTATGAACAAGAACGAAATTTTCCAGCTTGTGAGGTATCTCTTTTTTCAACGATATTATTTCGTTCTTTGGCTGGACCTTCCTGAACCACAGCAGACCGCCGAAGCATGACGCAGAATTATCGCCACCAGAAGGCGTTCCATGCACGATTTTTTCGAGTTCGTATGAAATATCATTCAACTGTTCTAATGAGAGTTTTTTCCCGAAAAGCTCAGAAACTGCTTTTGTTCCCGCAACTGCCAGAGACGAAGACGAACCCAACCCAGAGCCCGTGGGCACTTCTGTCTTTATTTTTATTGTAACGCCTTCCATTATTTCAAGATGCTTGAGTATAGTGGCAATAAATGATTTCCTGTAATTTATCCATTTGTCCTTTTTTATGAACTCGAACATTTCTGTGAAGTTCTTTTTCTCAAAGCACTGCTGCCATAATTTATTGGTTTCCTTCAGGCATGACATTGCTTCAGAAACAGTGAATTCAGTGTCAATATTCCATCTCGGATCTATATACCTGCATTTTTCGGATTTTTCAGCCTCGACGTAGGTTCTTTTTCCTATTGCAGCGATTATCGCAGGCTCGCCGTAAACTACAGCGTGTTCCCCGGATATTATGCATTTTCCGGGCGCGGATGCGGTTACCATATTTATCAACTCCTCAGAACAGATGCTTATCCAAAAGCGCGGCGCCGTCGCCAGGCTTGCATAAAATCGTGTTCACAACGCCGTCCAGTTCATTGACCCTCTTTTCTATTTCGCTGACATCCTTATCGAGGCACAGTATTTTCACGTTCGGTCCCGCGTCCATAGTAAAATACGCATTTATTCCGTCCTCTCTCATCTGCCTGACAGCGTGGATGATTTCCATAGTAGCAGGTATCCAGTATATGATCGGGGGTTTCGTGGTGATCATTGTTGCATGCATTTTCAGTGCGTTGAATTCTGCTGTAGAGGCGACTTTCCCGAAATCTTTTTCCTGTATGCCTTTTCTCACAGTGTCTAAATCGTCTTCTACGGTAGAAAGCCAATCTTTGTAATACGGGCACGTTGTTACGGTCTGCGCCATTCCGCCGCGGCTGCTGACAGGCTTCTTTTTCGCTTCCACGATTGTAGCGATCATCCTGAAATCAGGCCATTTTTCTTTTGAAGCGATGCATTCCGCATAGCTGTCGCTGCCGTCATCCTTCTGCCCGCGGACCCATTCTACAAATCCGCCGAATATGCTCCTGCATGCAGATCCCGACCCCTGCCTCGTAATGATTGACAATTCTTTTTTCGACAGTTTCAGTCCAGCTGCTGTGCATGCAGCCATTGTTAATGCCGCGAAGCCGCTCGCCGAAGAAGCCAGTCCAGCTGCAACCGGGAAATTGGACTCAGAAACCACTTTAGCGTGCTGAATTATTCCTGCTAATTTGCATATCCTGTCTATATGACCGTGAATGTCTTTTTCGTCCTTCTTGAATTCCTCGTCGTTGATTGTGACCGTGTGTTCCCTGTATTTGTCGGAGAACTCTACTGTCGTCGTCGTGGACATGCCATCGCACGTCATCGAGATGCTGCCGTTCTGCGGGAGTATCGGATCCGAGCTTCGCTTTCCCCAGTATTTCACCAGCGCTATATTGGCGTTTGCTGTTGCGGTTGCTTTCATGCTTAAAAAATATTTTCAATCCTTAAAAAGACTTTATTTATATTAAACTTATGCAATATAACGCAGCTTTCTTCGGCACGCACGAAGCCTATTTTTTGATACTAAAGGAATTGAAAGGGGAAAAATTCGCTTTAGACGCAACCGGAAAAGTCATGAAACGCGGCCTGGGCAAAGCTTATGATTCAACGGGTTTCGTAAAAGGATCTCCAAAAGATTTCGTTCGCGTTGTGGGAGAAAGGGATAGATCAGTAGGTTTGAAAGTAAAGTTTCCTGCCGTCTCTGACAATAAAATAGTCTACCAGTTCCATACCGATCCTTTTCCTAATCTGAAGGGGAAGGTAAAACCGGGGAATCTTGATGCGACGTACATGGACTTCAAGGTTAATTATCTCCTTGGAAAAGACTGGAAATACAAAACAACAAAGCATATCTGGAAAGGCGATGAATACACAGAGCACGTCATAGAAAAGTGCTGAAAAGGGTCTGTAGTCTAGTGGTATGACGTTACCCTCACAAAAAACTTCCAAAAATGCTAAATAGATGAAGTTTTTAAGAACGGTAAAGGCCGGCGGTTCGAATCAGACTGACGACATTCGTTGTCTGAGAATTTCCGCCCAGACCCATATGATTACAAGATTAACATTACGACAAATTTACGCTGTTTTTCCTAAAATTCATGGAAAAACGTGGGAATTTTTGCAATTTTAATTTTCTAGCAGTGACAAAAAATTAAAATTGTGCTTTTATAGTTTGTTTTAGTATTAGAATTGTGTGGTTTTTCGTATGAAGTCTGACGTGGAAGAAAAATACATGAAAATGCAAGAGAAATTCGACCTTCCACACATAAGCGACCTGAAACAGAAGTTCAAATTTAACATTGACGAAGTAGAAAATATCGAGCAATTAAGGACTGAAATATCTGATCAGCTGTTTTCTATGACCGAGAAGGTCATCGAACACGTAATGGCGTGTAATGAATCGTATTGCTGTCTGTTTGAACAGGACATGGTAACATCAGAAGAAAGGACAAAGTTGTTTGAACTGTACAAAAAGATACAGGTACTCAAATGGGAAAACAACCTGTTGATTATGAAACACGATGACAAGAAGACAGTTGAATGGATAAAGAAAACGTGGGACCTTTGGAATAACGAGATCGAAGACGAGGTAACGAAGATATGCAAGAAGCTGTCGACGAGCTGGTCTGATCTGCATTTCAAGACAGAAAAAACCCAGTACCACGGGTAAAAGTGATTTATCTTTATAATTCTATTTCTGACTGGTTTTTGTCCAGAATCTTGTATTCGATATCTCCGCCGCAGAATTTTTTGACCATTTCTTTTAGTTCTGCTGTTGCGTCTTCTACTTCCTGCCTTGTTACAAGAGACAGTCCTTCTATAACCAGTACACAGTTCTTTGTGCTTTCAGTGAATTTTGTCCTGTCTGCTTCACGCCAGTTCCACCTCCGGCATATGGCTGATAATTCATCTTTGTAAATGACCTCGCCTTCATGGGGCGGTCTTGGTTCTTTGTCGCCAAGAAGTATAACGGGCGGTTCGTTTGTTGATGCGAATGTCAGATTAATATCACCAACAATTTTGTCGAGGTCTTCACCACCCACAGGAACCATATGTTTCAAAGAAATGAAATTGTATGTATCAACCATGTTGTTTATGTGTCTCAAATTCACTCCTTGCAGAACCAACTTATACAGGTTTTCTACGGATGACCTATTTTCCTTTGGTTTGGCGCCAAATGCCGCATAGGCTTTTCTCCATACGTCAATTCTCGGATCCTGAAAAATGGTTT
>JACPVU010000066.1 GCA_016191585.1 archaeon | reverse complement strand
ATATATATACAAAGAAAAGGTATTAATTGATCATAGTTTATTTTTTGGCTAAACAAATAGGGAAATATCTATATTCTCATATATATTTTAGAGCTCTCTCTCCCATTAAATCTCATAAACCACAGGAAGAAGCTCATAGACTGGATGTTCGAGAACAGCATATCTGACATAAAAGAGGTCATGAAATACATAAACACGTACGCGTCAAACCCGCAGAAGATAGACAGACTGCTCGCAGGACAGATAAAAGCCAGCGATCTCTAAAAAAGGCAAGAATGCATTCTTTTTTGATACGACTTTGATATGAATTTTTGAGCACTAGAAGGCAGCCAGTCAATACGTATCGTTTACTTTTTATCCAGGCTTATCCGATATATATCGGATAATTCATTTTTTCTACTATCCGATACATTTAAATAAATCGCTGAATAATAAATTATACATGATAAACCGTGAGCTCTACGAAAAACTTGTAAAAAAGAAAAAAGAATTAGACAAACTAAGACCGTTCCCGAAAGCTGCGCTGCAGGAACTGAAAAAGCAGCTGGAAATTGAATTAACCTATAACAGCAATGCCATAGAAGGCAATTCGCTGACACTGCAAGAAACTCGTCTTGTATTAGAGCATGGAATAACCATAAGCGGCAAGAGCCTCAGAGATCATTTCGAAGCTATTAACCACAAGGAAGCCATTCTGTTTGTCGAAGGCTCGCTAAAGGAAGAGATAAACGAAAACCTGATAAAAAAACTTAATGGGCTTGTATTAGACAAAATATACGAAGACGAAAAAGGCCGCTACAGGACTACAAATGTAAGAATACTCGGAGCAATAAAATCCCCACCTCAGGCAGAAAAAGTCCCAAGATTTATGGGTAATTTCATTGAATACATAACAAAAAATCCTGACAGTCTGAATGCAATAGAAATGGCTGCGGTGATGCACTACAAATTGGTAGAAATACATCCCTTTCCAGACGGCAATGGCAGAACGGCAAGGCTTCTCATGAACCTTTTCCTCATGAAGCACGGGTACCCAATAACCATAATCCTGAAAAACGATAGGAAAAAATATTACCGGACTCTGAAAGAATCCGATAAAGGAGATATGAAACCTTTCATGGATTTTATCGGCTATTGCATCAACAGAAGCCTTGATATATACTTATCGGCATTCAAAAAAGGCATGGAATATATCAGCATTAAAGAAGCAGCAAAAGGGACTTCGTATACGCAAGAATATCTGAGCCTGCTTGCAAGAAAAGGCAAACTCGATGCGATAAAGCTCGGAAGGAATTGGGTTGTGACAAAAAAGACTGTTGAGAACTATATAAAAACGCTCAAGTAAGAAAACACAAAAATAATGTGTTGAAAACGATTTTTGAGAAGTATGCGTAACCTGCCGAGCAATAGAATCCTATCAAACTATTCTGAATTCGTCTGCTTAAGGCACACCCAGGTTTTTCTACCAAAAACATCATGTACATTGATACTTCAAAAAATAATTAATAGTCGGCATCATAAGTATCTATTGCTGCAAACTGTAATTTTTCCGTGATTGTATGAACAGACTAAGTACAGGTATAGACGGGCTCGATAGTATGATAGGCGGAGGCATACCCGAGAGAACTTCGGTGCTTCTTAGTGGCGCGTGCGGAACAGGAAAGACAGTTTTCGGGCTGCAGTTTCTGTGCAAGCAGGAAACTGAAAAAGGGCTGTTTCTCGGATTCAACGAGGACGAGGTCAAGCTGAGGGAAATATGCAACGGTTTCGGGTGGGACATCAAGAAGATGGAAGAAAGCAGCAGGCTGAGGTTTCTCAAATACGACATGTTCGGGCTGCAGGATTTCTTTGAAGTCCTGGAAAATAATATCCGCGAGGTCGGCGCCAGCAGGCTTGTCATAGACCCGGTATCTTCGATAGGCGTCCATGTACAGGATTCTTCCGAGGTCAGGAGAAGCTTCGTAGAACTTGACAAGGTGATCAAGAGAAACGGATGCACGGCTATACTGACTACAGAAATAGAAAAGCCGGGCGTAATTTCAAGGTACGGCGTCGAGGAATTCGTTTTTGACGGGGTCATTGTTCTCCAGAACGAGGCAGACAAAAATAATTACAAAAGAAAAATAATTGTAATGAAGATGCGCGGCAGCGAACATTCGACAGGTATACATGACTATAACATAACAAAAGGCGGAATTGCGGTGGTATAGTGGTATTCTTAAAACATTTCATAAACGTCTTCGCCAGTATAGGGATGCGGTACTTCTCGGAATATCTGAAACCGCTGAAGGAAGTCATGATAAAATCAAATCTCAATATATTGTTCGAGGTCTACGTCGGCAGGATGATGTTCTTCACTGTACTGGCTTTTTTTGCATCGTTCATATCGATATCAATCGCGATGTGGCTCCTGCATATGGACGTAATCTTTATTCTGATAGGCGCTATCATCGTATCTATCGGGTCTGGTTTTGCTGTACTGACACTGTTTCATTCCTACCCTTTCCAATTACTGTCTTCTAAAAAAACGAGCATAGAAGGAAACATGCCTTTTGCGATAAATCACATGGGGGCAATAGCTGCAAGCGGCGTGCCGCCTTTTGTAATATTCAAGCTTATTTCAAATATACCAGAATACATGGAGGTCGCCCATGAAACAAAAAGGATAGTCAGAAACGTAGAAGTTTTTGGAATGGACCTTACGTCTGCGATGAAGAACGTTGCAGACAGGTCGCCTTCTGCGGAGTTCAAGCAGTTTCTTTACGGCGTCGTGTCAACAACGGAAACAGGCGGGGACCTGAAGATTTACATGGAGAACTCTGCAAAGGAAGCGCTTATAGACTATAAGCTGAAAAGAGAGCGCTACCAGCAGATCGTTTCAACGTACGCTGACTTCTACACTGCTATACTGATAGCTGCCCCGTTATTTTTCATATCTGTATTATCGATAATGTCGCTCATAGGGGGACAAATCATGGGAATGGACATACCGACGGCGATGAAGCTCGGCGTTTATCTGCTGCTGCCTTTGCTTAACACCATGTTTATACTATTCATACACTTCACACAGCCTGCGACGTAAGTAAATGTGATAAAAATGAAATTAAAAATGGCCAAAAAGGGAAAAAGAAAAAAAGAGATGTCGTTTAGAGTTATAACCGCACTCGGTCTGGTAGCCGGACTCTCGATCTTATTGATGAATTTCATGTTCTTCAGCAAGAACCAGCAGATCTACGCAATAATAAACCTAGTTGCGATGGTGACGATGGTCGGGATGCCGCTTTCTTTCAAATACAGCTACTACAAAAAGACCAAGAAAATAGAGATGCTGTTTCCGAAGTACCTGAGGGACGTTGCCGAGAATATATCCGTTGGCATGACCCTTCCGCAGGCGATGAAGTCAGCTGCTACAAACGACTACGACGTGCTGACGCCGTACGTAAGGGCGATGAGCAACAAGATAGAGTGGGGAATACCTCTTGACAAGGTTCTTCTGGATTTCGCGGCGCACACCGGAAGCAAGTCGATGAAGAGAAATATACAGACGATAAACGAGGCCCACAGATCCGGCGGCACAATAGATACTATATTGAAATCGGTTGCACAGTCTCTACAAGAGTTGGAAATAATAAAGAAAGAACGTTCGACTTCTGTATATTCACAAATGGTAAACGGATACATGATCTATGTGATATTCTTAGGCGTGATGATAGCTCTTGCAACAGTGCTTGTTCCGACTTTCAACAGTTTCGGCGGGGTCCAGCCAGGAATGCAGGAAGCTTTCAATGAAATATTCACGTCGATAACGATAATACAGGGATTTTTCGCAGGAATAGCAATAGGAAAGATGGCAGAAGGCAGTTTAATGGCGGGCATAAAGCACTCACTCGTTCTCGTGATTTTCGGGTACTCGATGTTCCTGATATTCACGTAAAAACAACCGCTTTAAATATCTATATAAATGTATATATACATAAGTTTATATAAAGTGATAAATATGCAAAAACAAGAAATTATACATTATCCAAATCTTAGCACGATGCTTGAAGTAGAGAAAGTTCTTAGAAATTCGGATAAACTTCTTTCCAAAGAAGAGATAAAAAGGAGGCTTCCGACAAAAATTATGCACCAAACACTTAACACTATTTTAGGATATATGGAAAATAGAGGACTGATACATATAGGAGAAAAAGGCATTCTCTGGACATACAATCCAAGCCCTAAACTCCGAAAAGCTATAGAAAAAGGCGTTGAAATTTGATGGAAAAAGGCGTCGTAGTCGTGCTTAGCGAAGAAGCCAGCAAACAATACGAAGAGCTAAATAAGGTTGTGGGTGAAGAACTAAAGGGTTATCTCTAACATTGGCATGATAATAATCTCAGAAATTTTTATTATTTCTGACCAAGACCCTCTTTCCAGACCTGCAGCTTCTGCTGGCGTCTTTTTCAGAGTTGAATGAACTCTGATAAAGTTTCTTCT
>JACPVU010000012.1 GCA_016191585.1 archaeon | reverse complement strand
GTCGTAAGAAAAGTCATCAAGATGGGAATCGAGGGCATGAAGGAACAGGACATCGACCACTACGGAAACAAGAGGCTCAAGCAGGTCGGGGACTTCATGGAGATATTGTTCAGGTCAATACTCCTCGGAAAATACGGACTCGTATCAAGGATCATTTATTCTTACCAGAAGCTCGTGAAAAGAGGAAAGATGCCTTCGATAAAATCCATTGTTGAATCGGATTATTTGACAAAGAGAATAATTTCCCACATGGCAACTGGCCAGTGGATAGGAGGCCGCACAGGGGTCTGCCAGAGGCTGGAAAGGACAAACTACGCACGTACTATCGCACACATCAGAAACGTCATATCACCTCTTTCATCTACGCAGGAACATTTCGAAGCCAGGGCATTGCATGCAACGCACTGGGGAAGGCTGTGCGCAGAGGAAACTCCTGAAGGGGTAAACATAGGGCTCAGGAAATATCTTGCCCTCATGGCTGTGATATCAGAAACGGGAAGGGAAAAGGACAAAGCATTCGTAGATGAGGTTGTGAAAAAAGAAGCTCCAGGAGACGTAATAGTATTCAGGGGCGGCTGTGTTCTGGGTACAACAGCAAAGCCGCTAGAACTTGTTGAAAAGCTGCGTACAAAAAGAAGGTCCAATGCATTCAGTCCTTTCATAGGCATCAGTTATGACACGCAATTTGACGAGGTTCACATAAATACTGATTCAGGAAGGTTAATGAGGCCTCTCGTAGTTGTAAGCAACGGAAAGCCGCTTCTTACATTGCAGCACGCTGACAAGATACAGAAAGGCGAGATTGTATGGAGCGACTTATTTAAAGACGGAATAATTGAATATTTAGACGCAGAAGAGGAAAACAACGCACTAGTAGCACTGGATTCTGGAAGCATTACAAAAGAACATACCCACCTGGAGGTAGATCCAGGCACTATTCTTGGTCTGTCTGCTTCGCTTGTACCTTTTGCAACGCACAACAGAGGGGACCGTGTAAACTTCGGTGCAAAAATGTCTGGACAAGCACTGAGCATATTCTCCACAAATTATCTAATGAGGACTGACACAAAATCTGATGTACTTATTTATCCGCAGGTGCCGCTCGTAAGCACTGTTGTCGGCAGGGAGATAAACATGGACGATCATCCGCACGGACAGAATATCGTGCTGGCTGTCATGAGCTTTGGCGGATACAACATGGAAGACGGAATAGTTATAAACAAGGCTGCAATTGAACGAGGTTTCGGCAGATCATTTTTCTTCAGAAATTACACAACAGAGGAAAAGAAATACTGGGGAATTGAAAAAGACGAGATAAAAATACCTGATAAATCTGTCAACGGCTACAGAACAGAAGAAGCCTACGCAAACCTGGAACAGGACGGCATAGTGAGCAGGGAAATTTCCGTTGATTCCGGAGACGTATTGATAGGAAAAGTCTCGCCGCTCCGCTTTTTTGGACCTGTAGAAAGCTTCATGGTCGAGACAGAGAACAGGAGAGAGACGTCGGAAACGATACGCCACGGCGAGGAAGGCGTTGTTGATAATGTTGTTGTTACAGAAACAGCCAGTGGAAACAAGCTCATAAAAATAACAGTGAGGAGCGAAAGAATACCAGAGCCTGGCGATAAATTCACGTCAAGGCACGGCCAGAAAGGGGTCATAGCATTGGTGGTGCCGGAAGAGGACATGCCTTTCACCGCTAACGGCATAACTCCTGACATAATATTGAACCCTCATGCAATACCATCAAGAATGACGATAGGCCAGTTGCTTGAGGTTGTAGCAGCGAAAGTAGCTGCAATGGAAGGGCTTTCTGTTGACGGTTCTGCGTTCAATGAAGTAACAGAAGAGAATTTGAGGATTGCATTGAAAGATGCAGGATTCCGCGACGACGGAAAAGAGACTTTGTACAACGGAATAACAGGAAAGATGATGGAAGCCCAGATTCTTATTGGTCCTTGCTACTACCAGAAGCTTCATCACATGGTTGCAAACAAACTGCAGGTGAGGTCAAGGGGACCTGTAACCTTGCTGACAAAACAACCGACAGCAGGAAGATCAAAACAGGGTGGTTTGAGGCTAGGAGAAATGGAAAAAGACTGTCTTATTGCGCATGGCGCTGCGCTGCTGCTCAAAGAAAGATTCAATTCAGACAAGTACAGGATACCTATATGCGGACACTGCGGGCTCGTGGCAATAGAAGACTTCGTGAAAGGCAAGAAATACTGTGCTGTCTGCAAGAAAAGCAAGATACTGGACGTCGATATGTCATACGCATTCAAGCTCATGCTGGATGAATTGAAGTGTATGGGAATAGTTACAAAAATAAACGTCGAGGGCGAAGGCACAACGACAATAAAATCCCTTGAATTCGGATTCCTTTCGCCGAAAATCATAAAAGACATGTCTGCGATCAAGATAGAACACGCAGAACTGTATGATCCTGACGGATATCCTATAGACGGCGGGTTAACTGATTTACATCTTGGCGTTGTTGACCCTGGATTGCGATGCAGGACATGCGGCGGTACAATCGGACAGTGCCTTGGTCATTTCGGATACTTAGAACTCATAAAACCCGTTGTTCATCCGTTATATGGAAAGAAGATATACACGATACTCAGGGATATCTGCAGGGAATGTTCCAAACCGCTGGCTCCGGACGATGTTGTAAGCAAGATGAAGAACCCGCTCTCAGAGCTGTACAAGAAAAAAGTAACTTCTTGTCCTCATTGCGGCGCAAAACAGAAAGAGCTTGAATATCAGAAGCCGACTTCCTACAGGGAAGGAAAAGTTGAGTTAACAACCGAGGAAGTAAGACAGAGACTTGAAAGGATGACAGACGAGGACCTTGCAAAAATGAAAATAAAGGGCGGAAGACCTGAATGGTTTATACTCACTATACTGCCTATACCTCCTGTCACTGTAAGACCTTCTATTACCCTGGAGACAGGTGAGAGAAGCGAAGACGACATAACACACAAACTCGTGGACGTTGTGAGAATAAATGAAAGATTAAAAAAGAATTTGGAGATAGGAGCTCCTGACTTCATAATAGCAGACATATGGGAGCTGCTGCAATATCATGTTTCAACATTAATGAGCAATGAAATAAGCACACTGCCTCCTGCGCGCCACCGTTCTGGAAGGGCGCTGAAGACACTGATGCAGAGACTAAGCAAGAAGGAAGGTCGCTTCCGAGGAAATCTTTCCGGAAAAAGGGTAAACTTCTCTGCAAGAACAGTCATATCACCAGATCCTTCTATATCGATGAACGAAATAGGAGTTCCGATGGAGATAGCAAAAGAGCTTACAATACCTGTGAAGGTCAATAAGACTAATATTGAAGATGCCAAGAAATTCGTTCTCAACGGCCCGAACATACATCCGGGCGCCAACTACATATCAAGACCAGACAACGTCAGAAAGAAGATAACAGACGAAAACAAGGAGAATATGGCCAATGAAATTGACGTTGGCTACATAGTCGAGAGACAGCTTATCGACGGTGACATAACAATAATCAACAGACAGCCGTCGCTCCACAGGATGTCGATGATGGCGCACCGCGCACGAATAATGCCGTTCAGGACAATACGACTGCCTTTGTCGGTAACAATACCATACAACGCAGACTTCGACGGCGACGAAATGAACCTGCACGTGCCGCAGACAGAAGAATCCCAGGCAGAAGCAGAGATGCTGATGACTGTTGAGAAAAATATACGTTCCCCGCGTTACGGCCTGCCTATCATAACGTCGAAACACGACCAGATAACCGGATCATACTTATTGACAAAAGACGGCACACGGTTCAGCAAACAGGAAGCTGCACATCTTTTCTTCCTTCTCGGCTTTGACGATTTCGACCTGAAAGAAGAATACACAGGCAAGGAAATATTCAGCATGATACTGCCAAAAGACCTGAACACGGAATTCAAAACGTCCCTTGGCGAGTATGAAAAAGACCAGGAATACGCTGTCATAAAGAAGGGCAACCTGATAAAAGGTGTCATAGACGACGACGCACTGGGCGAGAAAAAAGCAAAACTGATAGACCTGATAGAAAAGAAATACGGGCCTGAAACAACAAGGAAATTCATAGATAATGTTTCAAAACTGTCGCTCGAGGTTATAACAAACCACGGATTCAGCGTTTCTATAAGCGATTTAGACATGAACGAACGGGCCTTGAAAAAGATAGAGACTATAATCGACGAGCACGGAAAGAATGCAGAGAAAGCAATCAGGGATTACTTAGCAGGAAAGCTGGAAAAATCACCCGGCATGACGCCTGAAATGCAGCTCGAAGGTATGATACTCCAGATGGGCGGCGGCGTAACAGACCAGGCAAGCGAAGTAGTTTCAAAGAACCTTCCAAAGAATTCAGCTGTAATAATGGCAATAACAGGTGCACGAGGAAGCTTTGTCAACCTAACGCAGATGTGCGCCCTTGTCGGGCAGGAAGCATTAGAAGGAGAGAGAATACACCGCGGTTATGTAAACCGAACATTGTCACACTTCCCTGAAGACGACATAGGACTGACGTCGTGCGGTTTCGTGAGCAGCGGATACAAGAAAGGGCTTACGCCTTTTGAATTTTTCTTCGACGCAATGAACTCGCGTGAAAACCTCATGGACAAATCCCTTCATACGCGTCACTCCGGATACATGGAACGCAGGCTGGTAAATGCGCTCCACGACCTTGTCGTGAGATACGACGGCACTGTAAGGGACAGCAAGAACCGCATAGTGCAGTTTGTCGCAGGGGAAGACGGAATCGATCCTGCAAAGTCTGACGGCGGAACTGTTTCAATAGAAAATGTTGTTAAATAAAGTGATAAAAATGCACCACGAAAGATTGATTAAAATGAATTTGAGGCCGAGATATATATTGCTAGATGTAGATAACGCCGAGGACACTTTAAAGAGATTCGTGATGGCAGCGGGAGCGGGACCAAGTGATTATGCTAAATTCGAAAAAAATCGCCTTATAGGCAACACTTTCATAAGTCCAATCTACGGGAATCAGTTACTTGCTGTTAGTCTCTTCGAAGGGGGGAAAATAACGCCAACTAACTTATTGTATGGAATCAGCAGATTTGCAGATTGCGAAAGCGGACCATATGCACCGATAGATTGTGAAGTAACAGTCGGAGAAGAAGCACAGCCTAGCAGAGAAGCCTACAGCAGTCTATCAGCGGGGATGAATTAAATGATGTTGTCAAAAAAAATCATAGAAGATTTCGAGGCCTACTGCAAAAAGAACGGCATAGTAGGCAAGGAAAAAGAGGAAATGTTTGATACCCTCAAGAAAAACATCGAAAAATACATGTACGAGCCGGGCGAGGCAATAGGCGTTGTTGCTGCCCAGTCTATTTCTGAACCTGCAACGCAGATGTCGATAGACGGCGGCGAGAAAGTAATAATTAAGCACAATGACGCAATAAGAATAACAGAAATAGGAAAATTCGTCGATGCAATCGTCAAAGAAGGACAGCACGTCGACGGATGGGACGTCTGCGATATTTCAGAAAGTAATATAATTGTCCCAAGCATCAATGAAGACGAGAAAGTGGAATGGAAGCGCCTCCTGGCAGTAAGCAGGCACAAGGCGCCTGAAAAGCTCCTGAGGATAAAGACTCAATCCGGAAGGCAGATAACCGCCACTGATTCTCATTCTTTCATCGTACGGGAAGATAACAGAATAAAAGCTGTGGCAGGCTCTGAGTTGGCTGTGGGCAGGAGAATACCGTCTTTAAGAAAAATGCACGAGAACTGCCTGCATGAAATAAATATCAAATCTTATGTCGGAGATCACTACATCAACAGGAAAAATATCCCGCCGTCCATAAAGCTTGATGAGACGTTTGGATTTTTTGTTGGCGCCTACCTATCAGAAGGTAACGCGACGAAAAACTACATAAATATCTCGAATACAAATGACAAGTTTATATCATGGATCCACAGGTTTGCAAATGCCTACGGATTGACTTATAATGAATACGACAATTTCCGCGGTTTCAGTAGGGGCCATGACATACGCGTGAATTCAGCACTCGTGTCAAGACTGCTGCAGCAGGCTTGCGGAACAGGCTCTAAGAACAAGAGGGTGCCTGAATTTGCGTTCAGTGCCGACGAAAGTTTTGTAGGGGGCCTTCTCCGCGGTTATTTTGAGGGCGACGGTTCGGTCTCTGAAGAAAGGCTGGTAATACGCGCTTCTTCAGATTCCAAAGAATTGCTGGATGGCATTTCTCTGCTGCTCGCGCGTTTCGGCATATTCACGACAAAGAAATATTCAAAGCAATACTGGCTGATAATAGGTCACAAGTACGCTGAGGTATTCAGAAACAAGATAGGTTTCGAGTCATTTGAAAAATCTGAAAAACTCAGCAAGATTTGCAGCGCAAAAAACAAGCAGGATTACATAGATGTGTTCGACGGCTTTGGCGACCTTCTGTCGTCAACGGCCAAAAAGCTGAGCTATCCCAGCAGGTACGTAAACAGCGCGACCAGAAGGCAGAAAATCGGCAGGGAAGCACTTCTCAGGCAGATAGAAATATTTGACGTACTCTCAAAAAAGAACAATATCGACATAAGGTCTGAGCTGGCGATAATGAGACGCATGCACGAAGCCGACGTGACCTGGGACGAAATAACTGAAATGAAATACGTAAGTCCTTCTTCTGATTATGTATATGACTTCACGGTCGAAGGAACAGAGACGTTCACGACGTTCGACGGGATAATCACCCACAACACGATGAGATCGTATACACTGGCTTCGCAGTCAGACAGGCTGAGAAAAGTTACGCAGGGCCTTCCAAGGCTTATAGAGATATTCGATGCGCGAAAAACGTTTGAAAAAACCATGATAATATACTTCAAGCCCCATTACAACTCAAAGGAAAAGGCAAAAGAAATAGCAGGAAAGATAAAGGGCCTGAAACTGTCGGACATAATCATTTCCGATTCTATAGATCTTGTAAACATGCAGATAGAATTTGAGCTAGACAGCGACAGCTACAAGGAAAAGGTAATGGAGATGCTCCCGAAGCACGCAAAGGACGCAGATATATCGACAAGAGGAAAATTAATATTCATAAAACCAAAGAAGGACACAATACGCGATCTCAGAAAATTGAAGAGCAAGCTGCTGAAGATACATACAGACGGCATAAAGGGAATAAAGAACGTTATCGTGATAAAGGAAGGCGAAGACTGGATAGTCCAGACAATAGGCGCCAACCTGAAGAAAATACTTCTCATGGAAGAAGTCGATATAGCCAGGACTATAACCAACGACATATATCAGGTTTACGACGTCTTCGGAATAGAGGCTGCAAGGAATGTCATCCTCAGCGAAGCAAAACAGACCCTGGATGACCAGGGACTCGAGGTCGACATACGACATCTTATACTGCTGGCTGATACAATGACGTACGACGGAACAATAAAGGACATAGGCAGATACGGAATATCAGGCAAAAAATCGTCTGTACTGGCAAGGGCCAACTTCGAGGAAACAAAGAAACACCTCATCGACGCGTCATTTTTTGGCGAAACAGACAAACTTGAGGGCACAATAGAAAACATAATCGTTGGCCAGCTAGCTCCAATAGGAACTGGTATGGTAAAGCTCGTAGTAGACACTGAAAAAATGAAAAAAGACAGCAAGAAAAAATAATAATTAAAGGAGAGAATTAACAAAAAAATAATAAGGGAAAATAGCGCAGTAAGAAACCGTAGGTGTCTTGTGTATGGAAACTATCTCAAAACTTCCTGATAAAAAGGAATTCACAATAGGTACAAGGGAAATAATCAAGGACATAGAAACAGGAAAAGTAAAGAAAGTTGTTGTTGCCAGTAATTGTCCTGATTTTTTGCTGGCAAAGATATCGGGAAAAAACATTGTTATAGAAAGGTTTGAAGAAGATGAAAAACAGCTCGGAACAAGGCTTGGAAAACCGTTTCCGATAGCAATGGTTGGATATGAATAATACTGTCAACTTAAGGATGATTAACTGTTGTTAATTGCCAAAAAGCAAAGCTTTTTGCAATCTCAGAGAAGCTTCGCTTCTCTCAAGATCATCCAGAAACAGTTATTAAAACAGACCG
>JACPVU010000063.1 GCA_016191585.1 archaeon | reverse complement strand
TGTGCTTGTCGGCAGCCTGGAGCACGAGCAGGAGCTAAAAGACAACCCGTGGGAAAAATTGGCAAGGGGAAACGGCATCAGCGACAGCGTTATTTTCACCGGCAGCGTGCCGTTTTTTGAACTGCCGGAAATATACTCGTCTGCAGACGTTTTTGTTTTGCCGTCGCTGAGAGAAGGCATGCCACTTGTCATAATGGAAGCGCTGGCTACGGGGCTGCCGATAGTTACGACAAAGATTTCCGGGACAAAGGAAGCAGTCAACGAAAAATGCGCAATATTCGTAGGCAGGAAAAACAGCAGTGATATTGCAAAAGCTCTGGTAAAAATCCTTTCCAACAAGAAGATAGCGGAATCGATGTCAAAAGAGTCCGAGAAAATTTCAAGAAAATTCGAGAAACAAAACGTTCTTGATAAATACTATAAGTTATACTGCTCTATTATGTGATGAATATGATATCGATAATTGTACCGTGTTATAACGAAGAAACAAGAATTACGCCATTTCTCAAAAAGCTGATGATGGAAACGAATGACAAAAAATACGAAGTGATAATAGTTAATGACGGATCAACAGACAGCACGCTAGAAATTGTATCGGCGCTCATCAAAAACAGGAAGAACACCAGAATACTGTCGTATAAAAAAAATATGGGAAAGGGTTTCGCAATAAAAACAGGCGTTTTCTCTGCAAAAGGGGACTTTATAATATTCATTGACGCAGACGGTTCAATAGACCCGGCAGAAATAAAAAATATGGAAAAATACGCCGAAAAGTATGACGCTGTTATTGGTACTAGGGCTTCAAAAGAGTCGGTCGTGAAAAAACAACCCGTAATAAGAAAGATGCTGGGAATGACGTTTAACCTCTATGTAAACGTGATCTTTGGCATAAAAATAAAGGATACTTTGTGCGGTTTTAAGGGATTTAAAAGAGATGTAGCAAGGGTCATATTTAATGAACTGAAAAGCAACAGGTGGATATTTGACGTTGAACTTTTCTACAAGATAAAAAAAGGAAGGTTCAGTCTTTATCAGATGCCTATTCACTGGGTTCACAAGGAAAACACGAAAATAAGGGCTTCTGATCCGCTAAAGATGTTCGTTGATGTGTTTTCACTCAGGATAAAACTCCTTAGAGGCTAAAAATATGAACTCTTTTCCGAAGAAGAGAAAAACAATAATCATAGCATCGTTTCTTTTGTTAGTGGCGTTTATTCAAATCTTTTTTGTATCGTCATCGCAATCTCCTGTATTGGATGAACAGTTTTATCCTGGGGTCGGAAAATACACAGTGACCACAGGAGATTTTTCACCATTTGCTTACAGGTTTCACCCACCGCTCGGATACTACATAAACAGCATCCTTCTCTATGCGGATAACAAACCCGTCTGGAATGACAGGCCGTTCGACATGACAAATATAATAGGTGTTTACGGTATTGATTATTACTTATTTCTCACGAGGCTGCCGATAGCAATAATGTCGCTGATCCTAGGAATTTTCATTTTTGTCTGGGCTCGCAAGCTCTACGGCGACAAGGCGGCAATCTTCTCGCTTATATTGTTTTGTTTTGAACCGACAATAATTGCCCACAGTGCTGTTGCCACTACGGACATGACTGCAGCGACTTTCGTATTTATAGCAATGTACTTCTTCTGGAGGTTTTATGAGAGAAGAACAAATTATAATGGTGTTGTAGCCGGTATATTTTTAGGACTTGCACTACTTACAAAATTTACAGCTTTGCTGCTATTGCCAATCGTACTTTTCCTGTTTCTATACAAATTCAGGCCGATAAGAAAGAACATAAAATTGATCGTATTATATTTTGCACTGGCATTTGTTGTAGTCTGGGGATTCTACGGGTTTCAGGTAGATACAATTAACAATACAGTTCATTCCATTGATAAGTCACAAGACTTTATCAACAAAACCTTTGGCGACGCCGAAAAGACGGTCATAAACAGCGTAATCAACACGCCGCTACCGGCTGCAAGTTACTTTACGGCGTTTGGATACAATATCTACCACTCATACGAAGGCCATGGAGCATACCTATTCGGTCAGTATTCAGAACATGGGTGGCTGTATTACTACATACTGGCTTTTGCGATAAAGGCTACAATACCGCTGATAATATTCATATTTATATTCCTTGCTTTTATGCTGGCCAGGAAAATGAAATTTGACCTGAGCAAGGAGATTTTCGTATTAGTTCCTATAATAATTTTCTTTGTCGTGCTGTCTGCACTGAAGCTAAATATAGGACTCAGGCACCTGCTTCCTGTCTATCCTTTCCTTTTCGTTATACTTGGAAAGCTGTTTCAGGTAAAATTCAAAAAAGCCAAGAGACGCATTTTCAATGCGATTGTCATCCTTCTTGTAGTGTGGAGCATAGCAGAAGCGATGCTGATACTTCCATATAACATGTCGTACTTCAACGAATTCGTTGGACCTAGGAATGGCTACCTTTATCTGAGCGACCCTGACGTTGACTGGGGGCAGTGGCTGAAATACCTTTCCACTTACACCAATGATAAAAATATAACAGAATTCTACACAACACCGCCATTGCCAGAAGTTTTCACGAATCAGTATATACATAACTACCAGAAAGCTGGCTGTATTCCGAAGAATGGGATTTATGCGATGAGCGTATCCTCTGTTATACTATATAACAGGGAGTGTTACAGATGGTTAAGAAACTATTCATATTATGATATGATAGGATACTCTGTTTTGATTTACAATGTTACTAATGTGCAATAAATATGAGTCTTATGGTGTAATAAAATGAGAATATCCGTTGTAGTACCGACAAGGCAAATGTCCAAAGACCTTGAAAGATGCATAAGCAGCCTCAGGAATCAGTCTGAAAAAATATATGAGATAATCATAGTGTCGCCCAAAAACGAAGAAATAGAGAGGTTTGCAAAAAAGACGAAATGCAAATGGTACGAAGACAAAAAGAACAAGATAGGTAATGCTTATTATGTCGGTGCTTGTCAATCAAAAGGAGATTTTGCAGCTTTCATAGACGATGACTGCGTCGCACCAAAGAACTGGCTTTCGCTCCTTGTAAAAGATATGAAAAATGAAGACCTTGACATTGCTGGCGGTGATGATATAATAGATGAAAGAACATCAACGAAATTTCAGAAAACACTGTTCTTGATAGATATGGCAAGAAGCTCAAATGTGCAATTATATGGAAAAGACGCGTGCAGAAGACTCCGTGCGTGCAATATAATTTTCAAGCGCAGCGTATTTGAGAAACAAAATTTTAACAGAAATCTTTCAGGACTGCAGGAACCAGAGTTGCTGCACAGACTTGAAAAAGACGGGAAAAAGATAAAGTTTAACGGCAACATAACGGTTTTTCATTCAAGAAGGAATAATATCAGCGGTTTGTTCAACCAGATATACAGGAATGGCATAGCAAAAATAGACTTGATAAAAATACACAAAGATATTATATCTACGTATGATATTGCTGCATTATTTGCGTTTTCTGCCACAATATTTTTGTTGCTTTTTTCAATTATAAACAAAACGCCATTGTTATTATGGATCGGAATACTGGCGATCTATTTCATACTAAAGCCTCTATACATACTGTTGAAAGTAAAGAAATGACGATATTATCATAATATGATGAAGATAATATTTGTAAGGGAAATTGCATACGTGCTTGGCTTGATAGCAGGAATTTTGAAGGGGCCGCAAAAATGAAGGACAATTTCAACAAGATGGAAATAATATTTTTGGTGGCGTTGATAGTTTTCTCGCTGGCGTTCAGGCTATCGAACCTGGACTGGGAAGCGTTCAGCTGGAATGAGGGCACGCACTTCGGCGGTGCACTCGAATTCGCAAAAGGAAATTTCATATATAATTTCAATGACTATGCAACACCGCCACTGCTGAAATACATTGGAGCCATTATTTATCATTTCTATGGATTTTCTGAGATATTGCTTAGGTCAATAGTTGCATTGTTTGGCGTGGCAACGGTCGTCCTGACATATTTTTTTGCAAGAAAATATTATGGAGTATACGTTGCTGCGCTGGCGTCAATACTCGTGTCGTTCTCAATAATACACCTGGCGTTCAGCAGGCTGTACCTTACGGAGGCGGTTGTAGGATTTTTCTATCTTATTGCAATGTTTTCATACTTGTCACTAACAAAGAATCCCAAGCGGAGCTACATAATTATTTTTGGCATAAGCCTTGGCCTGGCAATGCTTACAAAATACATTTCGATATACCTTGTTATAGCACTTATAGTGCACGCAATAGTAACGGGAGTGATAAAAATCCATGTCAGGAAAAGATTTGCCATAGAAATAGAGCACTTCTTTCTGAAGGGCATCATAATTGCAATTATAGTATTTTTTGTAGTATGGCCAATGTCATTATACCCGATAAAAGTTCATATTGATGCAAACATCGCCGATTTTCCGGAAAGAGACGACTCTTTTACGCTGAAAATACCGGGATTCGTTCTTTCACCTGAAGAATACATAACATCGGCATTTGGCAGGCAGGAAGTATATAGCCAGGCTATACAATCGAATGCCATAAGCGCCCCTGTTATAGGATATTTGCTGCTTTTTGCCTCAAAGGAGAGCATCATCTTTGCGCTTCTTTTCGTAGCAGGACTGATAACGATTTTTATGAAACGCAAGCCAATAGACAAGGATATTCTGCTTTTCCTCCTGGTTTTCCTTATCCTGCTCTGGGTCCAGCGTTATGGATGGTCTTACAGATACCTGACTGTAATAATGCCAATCATAGCAATAGTATCAGCAAGGAGTATTGACCTATTGAAAGCAAAAAACGTCAAAACAGGTATGGTATTGGTACTCGGGGCTGTAATATTTGCACAGGCAGCGTATGCGTACCCGTATTATACAACACACTATAATTTTCTTGACGATGCACTGCATTTCAAGAACATAGACAGCGAAATAATGATGCTAGACGGCTACAAGGAAGGGATAACCTTTGTCAAAGCCAACTGCCCAGGTGTCAGCGGCGAGTTCGCCCGTTCAACAGTAGAGCCCGATATCGATCCAGCAGGATTCGTCATTACAAACCCGACAAAAAACGATCTTCCGTTCTGTCTGTACGTGACCCACGGGTCCGGGGTTGTAAACAGCATTATGCGTTCTGGAATGCAATTGCGGGATATATTCTTGTGCACGCCCTGAACAGCAAAGACATTCTTAAACCTATCGATATTACAATAAGATATGAAAATAGCTTTTGTCACACCTTCGTATTATCCATCAATTATCGGCGCATCTTTCTACTGCCAGGACATAGCATCATACCTTACAAAAATGGGGCATGAAGTAACGGTATATACAAAATGGAATCACGGGTGGCAAAAGACTGATATTGTCGATGAAATAGAAATAAACAGAATACCTATGAAGAATATACTCGACGGCAGGTTCTATTTTTCGTGCAAAATGGTCATGGAAATAGCAAGCAAAAAATTTGATATCATACACTCCCACCACTACGGGTATTTCCCGGCTACAGCCGGACTGATTGCTGCAAAGATGAGAAACACCCCGCACGTTTTCGGCCCGTACTATCATCCGCCAGTATACAGCTTTGCAAGGTGGCTTCAGTTTGCAATGTACCATTTCACCCAGGGGCTTCCGCTGCTAAGGATGTCCAACAAAGTGCTGCCGCATACCGAATACGAGATGAAGATGCTCCTAAGAGTCGGGGCAAAGAAAGAAAACATGAAAATAGTCCCAAATATTGTCAACACTTCGGTCTTCAAGAAAGACGACAAAGCGGAGAAGGAAAATATACTGCTTTTTGTCAGCAACCTGATAAGGGACAAGGGGGCTGACGTAGCGATGAAAATTTTTAGTAAAATACTTTCAGAAAGAAAGGATCACACAGCTGTCTTTATCGGAAATCCGTACGACAGGAGACTGATACCGCTGATAGAAAAAATGAAAAATAACAGGAGAATGATATTTGTCGAGAACATACAATTACAGGACCTTGTAAGATGGTATAATATGGCGTCCGTTGTTGTGCTGCCTTCAAAATACGAAGCATTCTCCCGCGTTCTTGCAGAAGCACAAGCATGCGAGACACCGGTTGTAGCTACAAAGGTCGGCGGCGTACCAGACGTAGTTTCAGACGGAAAATCCGGATTCCTTGTCGGTTATGGTGACTGGGCAGAAATGAAAAACAAAATAGACACAATTTTGGACGATGATAAACTTGGAAAGAAAATGGGTAAATACGGCCGCAAACACATCGCTGAAAGGTTCGATACAGATATAATAGGAAAGAAAATTGAATCCATATACAAAATACTTGCCTGATTTTCAATAGAATGTCATTTTAATAATTAATTTACAAATCTAATTCATGTACTCTATTGTCATACCAGCATACAACGAGGAAAAGAGGATAGGCAAAGCCATAGTAGATTACTGCACTTATCTGAATAAGAGCAAAAAGGATTATGAAATAATAGTTATTTCTGACGGGTCCGTAGATGATACGGAAAAAATAGTAAATGATATGGCGAGAAAAAACAAGCGAATAAAACTTATAACTTCTTCAGAAAGGCTAGGAAAAGGCAGGGCTGTTGTTGAAGGACTGAAGAAATGCAGGGGCGAATTTGCAGGTTTTATGGACGCAGATGAACCAATAACACCTGACGAGTACATGAAGTTATTCGGCTTTCTGAATAAATACGATTGCGTGATTGCATCCCGCCGCACAGCGGACTCCGTAATAACGATAAGCCAGCCGCTCAAAAGGAGAATCGCCAGCAAGACATTCAATTTCATAACAAACTCGTTCTTTCACCTTGGCATAAGAGACACGCAATGCGGTGCCAAGGTATTCAGAATGAAAGCACTTAACAGAATTATAGACGACATGAAACTGTCCGGTTTTGAGTTTGACGTAGAACTTTTATGGAGGCTCAAAAAAGACGGTTATTCTATCTTTGAGGCCCCTGTAAAATGGAAGCACGGCGAGTATTCAAAGGTCAGCCTGAGAATAGCACCTAAAATGTTTTTCGGCATACTGAAACTAAGGCTTGGACTGTGAGATAGATATTATCTCCTTGATACCTTTTTTCAGATCGTACTCGTGACTGTAGCCAAGCTCTTTCTTTATCTTTGATATGTCAGCCTGTTGTGTGTTAATATAATTTTTAACAATATTCTTCACGTATTTGGGGGTTATGGACTTCCCGAGGATACTGTTTATCATGCTGACGGCGTCGTTCAGGCTGGTTGATTTTCCTGTGCCAACGTTGAATACCTCTCCGGACATTTTTTTCTTCACGGTTGCGGCAAGGATATTTGCCTGGCAGACATCTTTTACATATACAAAGTCCCTTGTCTGTTTTCCGTCGCCATAAATCACCGGCCGCTCGTTCTTTTTCATCGACCATAAGAACTGGGACACGAGATTTGCGTATTCGCCTTTTCCCTCTTCACGCGGCCCGTATACGCTCATATACCTCAGGCCTACAGTCTCGATCCCGTGCTCTGTGCTGAATCCGCTGGCAATGTGCTCGTTCATTAACTTTGAAGATGCATAAAAATTAACAGGAGACATTTTCATACCTTCGTTTAATGGTGGTTTGTTGCTTCCGTATAGCGATGATGTGGACGCGTAGACAACTCTGCGTATGTTATTCTCTTTTGCGGCGTTCATAACGTTTACAAAGCCGTCAATGTTTATAGAAAGCGCATCTTTCAGGTCCTTGATGAACATTGGTCTGGATGACGCAGCTGCCTGGTTGAAGATTACGTCGACGTTTTTCGTTATTTTTAACAGTAAGTCTAGGTCTCTTATATCACCTTTTACAAGGGTTATCTTATTTCTTATTGCATTGAGATTTTCTTCTCTTCCGAGAAAGAAATTGTCCAGCACAATAACTTCATGGTTCTTTTTAACCAGCATCTCTGCTAAGTTAGAACCAATAAATCCTGCGCCACCGGTTATAAACATTTTCATATTCTATCAACATCCGCTAAAGTTTAAGAAATCGACGAAAACTCCTTCCGCACTTTTTCAAGACGCTCGAACGTACCCATATCCTTTATGTAATCGCCTTTCATGAAAATCCATCACGTCGCTGACGTTTATTTTTGTCATAACGTCGCCGTTGAGGACAAAGATACTTTCCGCGCCGCCAATAAACTTTTCGGCGTTCTTTATGGCGCCGCCGGTGCCAAGTGGTTCTTCTTCGTCCGGATAGTATATCCTTACACCGAACGGCGCGCCATCAGAGAAATATTCCTTTATTTTTCCGGAAAGATAGCTGCTGCACAGTATTATCTCGGTTATCCCGTATTTTTTCAGAAGGCTTATCTGGTGTTCTAAAACAGGCTTGCCGTTTATGCCTATCATGGGTTTTGGAATATCTTTTGTCAGCGGCATAAGCCTTTCACCGCGCCCGCCGGCAAGTATTACAGCCTTTGTAGTTAGGTTTCTCCTTACAAGCCTGGCAGCATGCCCGATGTTTTTGCATACATAGTCCGGTTCTACATCGTATTTTCCGTCTTTTCCGGAGCTTCCGGTTTCGACAAGTATGGTTTTCATCCCGGCTTTCTTCCCTGCCAGTATGTCCGACGTCCGGTCGCCTATCATGAAAGATCTTGAAATATCTATATCGTGGTCGCCAATGGCCCGGGTTATCATTCCTGTCTTTGGCTTCCTGCACTCGCAATCGATACGGTACTTCCTTGCGTATTCAGGTACGTCACTATGCTGTTCTGGGTGGTGCGGGCAGAAATATATATGGTCGATGACAGCACCTTTGTCGAGAAAATGTTTCCTGATCCTTTCGTTTATTTCTTTTATATCAGCCTCAGAGCACATACCTCGTGCAACCTGCGGCTGGTTCGTTACGATTATGACCTTCATGCCAATATCGTTGAAACTTTTTATGGCATCAGCTGCGGTATCTTCAAAAACTATATTGTTGTAGTCGGTCACAAGTTCTGTATTATTTATTACCACGCCATCGCGGTCAAGAAAAACTGCTGGATGCACGGTTATCACATCGCGTCGTATCCGAACAGGTCTTTTACGACCAAAGCACAAACACGGTGATACGCTATGATATGGCCTTCCTGAATTATAGAAACATTTTTTGCCGGTATGTTCAAAAGTATATCTACAAGATCTTTCAACTGGCCACCGTCACCACCTGTAAAACCAACTGTTTTTGCGCCGAGTGTTTTTGCAGTCTGTAAAGCCTTGATCACATTCTTTGAATTGCCGCTCGTACTTATGCCTATGACAATGTCGCCTGGTTTTGCATTCGCCTCTACGAAACGGGAAAAGCTTGTATCGTAATCAAAATCATTGCTTATTGCTGTGAGAGCAGACATATTTGATGGCGTCAGTGCAGAAAGGGCTTTCCTACCCTTGTCTATCGATGATAATTGACCCTCGAATTCAGCTGCAAAATGCATGGCGTCTGCCGCAGATCCACCGTTGCCAAATATCAATAGCTTTCCACCATTTTTGTAGGATTCTGATATAGCATTAGCTACATTCGTCATGGAATTCAAGTCAAGTTTGTCCACCATGTCCTTATGGAGGTTTATCTTTTCCTCTAGATACTTCATTCTTTAACACCATTTGAAGAATTATTATTGATAGAAGGCTCCCATGTTTGCAGTCCTTCAAAGTCGAATGTAAAGTTAACAGGTTTGGCACCTATTTTTTCAAGGGCGCTCATAACTTCGTGTTCCTTGTTCGGCTCACATAAGAAGAACATGAAACCGCCACCCCCGGCCCCAGATACTTTTCCGCCTATAGCACCATTTTTTCTGGCAACGTCGTATATGTCATTTATGCGTTTATGAGATACTAATGCAGAATGTTTCTTTTTTGTTTCCCAAGACTCATGCAAAAGCATACCAAATTTCTCGAAGTCGCCTCTTACGAGCGCGTATCGTATTTCATGGGCTATCTGCTTTGTTCTCTCTAATGCTTCCAGCTTTTCCTTGTCTTCTTTATAGTCTTTCTTTTCAGATTCTATAATATCACCGCTTGTTTCTCTTTCACCGGCGTACGCAAGGACAAGATGCTTTTCAAGTTCCATAACATGATCTTTTCTAAGTCTTATAGGATTTACACGAACACCATGACTGCCGAATTCTATGTAATTTATACCGCCAAATACAGTTGCGTACTGGTCCTGATAGCCGCCGCCGATCTTCAGCTCCTCTCTCTCGAGCTTGTACGCCAGTTCAGCTATCTCATAGTTTGTCATGGCTT
>JACPVU010000011.1 GCA_016191585.1 archaeon | reverse complement strand
GAGAATAAGTTTACCTATGACTTATGGGGTGATTCCGTAAATACAGCAAGCAGAATGGAATCGCAAGGCGAGCCTGGGAAAATTCATGTAAGTGAAGACTTTGTACGCACTGTACAAGTTCAGAATAGTACTTCTGAATATAACCGGTCTTTGCAATTCATAGAGCGGGGCGAGATGGAAATAAAGGGTAAGGGACGGATGAGAACTTATTTTTTAGAAAGAAATTAATTTTCAACAATGAGAAACGAACAACATTTCTTAAAATTACTAAGTGTTCAAGAAGAAGGTCGAAAAGGAAATCTTGATGAATCCGAAAAAATTGCCAAGGAGTTACTTGCTGCCATTGAATCGCTAAACGAAGAAGAAGCGGCTTACAATTGGGAAATTAAATTCGGAACGATTCTTCAATTGGCAAATATCGGTCGCAGAAGAGGTGATTGCGAAAAAGCACTTGTCCATGGATTTGAAATTCTCGCAATGGCAGTTCAAAGGGAACATAAGGTAAATGAAGCAAAAGCACTGCAAACAATCGGGAATATATACAGATTTATGAGTGATTTGCCACATAGTCTGGAGTATCTGCTCAAGGCACTCGCACATTGTGAACAACATGGAATAAAAGACCAAATAGCAGATATTTACGGCTTTATAGGAGATGTATATTCATTACTTACCGAGTTTCCGGTTGCTTTGGATTATATGAAACGGTCGGTTGCAATGAATGAAGAAATGGGGGATAGGCGCAGTGCTGCATTCACAATGGGAAATATAGGGTTAACATATAATAATATGTCGGATTATGGTCAGGCATTGGAGTATTTGATGAGGGCACTTGCGATACATGAAGAATTCGATGCAAAAGGTGAGCAAGCCGACGTGCTCAGTAATATCGGAATTTCATATTATTACCTGGGGGACCATCCCCGTGCATTGGAATATATGGGGCGCGGTGAGTCACTCTACGAGCAACTCGGCATGAAAGTAAATGCTGCAAACATGAGAGCAAATATCGCTAACATATACTTCTCACAAGAGGAATATCACACGGCACTGGAGTATATGAATCAGGCACTTTCAGTTTTAAAGGAAAGTCACGCTCTCCGCCATTCTGCAAATGTTCTCGGTACAATCGGATATGTGCATAGGCAGTTGGGAGACCAACATCAGGCACTCAATCTCTCTCAAAAGTCATTATTATCAGATAAATAGCATTAGTTTATCTAATATATTAAAACACTACCTAAT